>NZ_BAAHWU010000012.1:0-66961 GCF_054601275.1 Dysgonomonas reticulitermitis
TTCATACTCAAACATTGCCCAATCCACTTTATCTGCTAAAATATAAAGCGGATGATGCTGATCTAATGTATCTGATAAGGAGAAAAATAAACTTCTCTGATTATCTTTTTTACTGTATTGTAGCATATAAATCTGCAAGAATTATACCACAAAGATATGAATTCTTGCAGATTTAAACAATTATTTTAAATGTTATTTTACTGATAATCAGAAGTGTGAATACTTTTTAAGGGACGACTAAATACTTTTTTAATAAAAGAGGACATCAATTAATGAAGTCCTCAATAGTAAAAAATATTTTGATTTTATTTCTTTATTTCTTTGATATATGCCCTGCGTACTTTATGATTTTCGGCATCAAAGCCATCCCATAAAGAAACCATTTTGTTATTCATTTCAAGTTCAGGGTTAGATTCCGCGAAACTAAATCCGGATTTATGAGCCGAAGGGATGAAGTCACAAAAAATCATTGCATTTAAGCCTTTTCCTTGATATTCGGGCAATATACCCATAATCATTAAGTCTACGACTTTATTTTTCTTGCCTTTCAACGCTTTTAGCAAATGGAACCATCCGAACGGGAATAATTTGCCACGACACTTAATTAATGCTTCAGACAGGCTGGGCATTGATACACCAAAACCAACAACTTCATCTGTCTCTTCTTTTATAATTATTTGAACAACATCCCATCTCAAAAGCGGTACATACATCTTTACGTAATGGTCGATCTGTCGCCGGGTAAGAGATGAAAATCCATATAGAGGCTTGTATGCTTCGTTCAGGCAGTTAAATAGTTTGGTTATATATGGCGTGATTTGTTTTAAACTTTGAAATTTAAGTAGCTTTAATCCGTAACGTTGAGCAATCATATTTGCTATACGCTGATGCCTTTCCGGAATTCCGGCCGGAACGGGTATGCGAAATTCTCTCCAGTCGGCGTCTTTCACAAAACCTAGTCGTTCTATTTGAGTTACATAGTACGGATAACTGTATTTAGTAGCCATCGTGGATACCTTGTCGAACCCTTCTATCAATAAGCCTTCAGGATCGAGATCGGTAAAACCAAGCGGACCGGTTATCGTCTCCATTCCTTTGTCTTTTAGCCATTTTTCCGCAGCAGTAAATAAGGCATCTACAACCTCATTATCATCGATGAAGTCGACAAAGGAAAAACGCCCTTGCTTTTTATTCCATGTATCATTTGCTTTATGATTGATAATAGCTGCTATTCTGCCTACTATTTTATTATTTCTATAAGCTAGGAATAATTGCATTTCGCAAAAGTCAAATGCCGGATTTTTTTTTGTATCCAGAGTGCTCAATTCATCAAGAATCAGAGCTGGCACATAGTAATGGGAATTTTTATATAAATCCTTTATAGGGAATTTTACAAAGGCCTTTTTTAAGGATTTGTTATTTTCTTTAACTTCTTTAATTATTACAGACATATTTTGAATTGTAATAGATGAATGCCTTTCATATTCCGCGCAAAGATAATATTTTTATTTAGTTGTGTTTATGGAGAGTATATAGTTCTTTCTTTTTTAACTTTTTATAGAAGATAAGCTCTCATTCTGTGTTTTATTATTTCCAAATTAGTTCATTTTCAGAAACAATATAGTCCATTTTTATATCTGTAGATTCCGCGGGTATTTTATCCAATAATTGGAAATCGAAACATATTCCAATTTTGGGGGCAGAGATCTTCGATAGAAAACGATCGTAATAGCCTTTCCCACGCCCCAATCTATTCATCTTGCGATCGAAAGCGACACCTGGTACGATAACCAGATCGACTTTTTTGAAATCAGTAAAATCTGTACCAATAGGTTCTGATATATTAAAAGAAGATTGCTGAAATTCAGTAGATGAAGTATACGCCCTGAATACAATATCATCCTTGACTACCACAGGCAGATAGAAGTTCTTCTGACCTTTCCATCTGTCTATAAAGTCAAGGGTTTGAACTTCATCGCTGAGACTATTATATATAAAAATTGTTTTGGCATTTTGAAAAGCACCTGTTATCTCTAATGTGGATAAGACTTCATCGGATCGGCTCTGTAGTTGCTTTATACTGTATAGTTTTTTCAGGTGAACGATTTCTTTTCTGATGTTGCTTTTTTGTATTGCTATCTTCTTCATTTTTTCTTGAAATATCTTCAAATATATTAAAAAACATAGAAATAAAAAAAGAAGGCATCTCGCTTTTGAGACACCTCCTTTTTCACATATTTGTTTTCAGAAATTTAATGACTTTTTCATACAAGTAAGCTCTTGTTGAAGCTCCTCTTATCGAATGATCTTTGTCGGGGAATACAAACATATCGAATTGTTTATTCGCCGTAACTAAAGCATTTGCATAATTCATTGTATTCTGGAAATGGACATTATCGTCGGCTGATCCATGTATCAACAATAAACTGCCTTCCAGTTTGTTGGCTAAGCTTATAGGTGAACCTGCATCGTAACCGGAGGCATTTTGTTGTGGTGTACGCATGAACCGCTCGGTGTAAACGCTATCATAGAATTTCCAGTTTGTTACAGGTGCGATTGCCACACCGGCTTTAAATACGCCATTTCCGCGACTCATACTCATCAGTACATTATAACCGCCATAACTCCAGCCCCAGATTGCTATTTTACTGCCATCTATATATGGTAGAGATGCAAAATATTTGGCGGCAGCGACCTGATCGTCCGATTCATATATGCCAAGATTCATATATGTACATTTACGAAACTCTTGTCCTCTGGCGCCGGTTCCCCGTCCGTCGACTGCTGCTACGATAAAGCCTTGTGTGGTCAGATAGTCTGTCCAATCCATGCCATAGCTGTCTTGTACTGTCTGAGAGTTAGGGCCGCTATATTGTACCATTACTAGCGGATATTTGTGTGAAGAATTAAAGTCAGCCGGCTTCATTATATAGGCGTTCAGGTCTCTGCCGTCTGCTGACTTCACCGTAATAAATTCTTTTGTGGGTAAACTCAATCCGGCGAGTGCTTTTTTCAAATTTGCATTATCTTCCAATACTCGTAGCTGTTTACCTGTAGCATCGTGTACGGTGGTCACCCGCGGCGTTTTGGTATTGGTATAACCATTAATATAGTACTTTCCGTTATTACTGAATGTAGCCGTGTTTGTACCTTGATTAACAGAAAGTTTTGTTTTGAGACCTTTAATCATATCTATTTTATAGATGGCACGTTGTAAAGGGCTTTCTTCGGCAGCCTGATAAAAGACTGTTTTTGTAAACGGATCGACAGACAGAAGATCGGTTACATCGTAGTTCCCTGATGTAAGCTGTTTTTGTAATATTCCATTGTTGTCATATAGATATATGTGAGAAAAACCACTTTTCTCACTAAGATATACAAACTGATTGTCGAAAAACCGAATAGAACTCATCAAATCCGAATCGACATAATAGTCGCTTTCTTCCTTCAGAATGGAGCGGCAGACTGCCGACCGTGCATTTGCCAGATATAAATTGAATATATTCTGATTGCGGTTTAAAGTAAAAATGGCAAGATCGTCTCCTTTAGGCAAGAACTCTATTTGTGGTATATATTCAATATCGCCGGGGATATTCATTTTCCGGATAGTTTTGGCATCTACGTCGAACACATTGCATGTCACCTTCGAATTCTGTTCTCCTGCTTTCGGATATTTGAAAGAGAGAAGAGTTGGATATAGGTCGTTTTTGTACATTTGCATAGAATATTCAGGAACGTTCGTTTCATCGAAACGTACGAATGCCAATAAGCGCCCATCTTCAGAAAAATCCATAAGGCGAACCGTACGATATTCTTCTTCGTATACCCAATCGGTAGCTCCGTTTATAATTTTGCCAAATTCACCATCTCTGGTAATTTGTGATTCTGTTTCGAAATCAAATTTGGCTAGCCAGATATTGTTATTTATCACATATGCAAGCATCCGTCCATCGCGGGAGAATGTAGGGATGGATTGTTTTTCTTTGTTCTCCGTTAATTTCTTAACTAAATTGCGGCGTATATCATAATAATAGTAATTGGCTCTGAACGAATGCCTATAAATTGGTTCATAATCGTTATAAACTAACAGTCGTTTTTCATCGGGGCTCATTACGAAACCTTGAAAAGAGCCCAATGTACATTCTCGGGCTTTTCTTACATCAAAAACCGTATCCGTAGGCAACCCTGTTTTATAGGAGTATTTTATAATCATTCTGTTTTCTTTATCAGCCTGAAAGTATGATTCCCCGTCGGATGATGATGTAACAGGCTGAACACCCCGTGCAGAATATTTGCCGGCTGTAATATCTCTCAATTCCAGACGTTGTCCGTACCCCTGTATAGAAAAAAACAGTAAAGCGAATAATAAACCTAAAAAATGTCTCATGTCTTTTATTTATTTTATGACAAATATATCAATTTTCGGCGGGAGATTCCTCCTTTAAGTTTTATATATTTTGTTTCTCATATCAGATCTTAATTTAAAAATTATATTCCCCCGAAGTACAAAACCGCACTTCTTGCTTTTTTGCTTTCTTAAAAATAGCTTTTGCTTTTTCGTTATCAGGATTAATCCAAGACATACAGTCAGTCAATACAACTGTCTTTTTTGCCAGTTCATCGCATTCATCCAATATATCATTTAGAGAATTGGCCACACAGTAGTCAGCAGCTTCGCCGACTAATAATATTTCATCGTACAGATTCAGCTTTCCAAGCAATTTTGTATTTAATTGTGTTTCAGGGTCTCCCTCCCATTCTACTGCGGCTTTGAATATACTGTAATGTTCTGTGCTTTGAGAATATCCTTTATAAAACAATTCGTATGCTTTACCATTCTTTATTGCCCACTCAGCAAGGGCATCTGTAATAATCCCATCTATAGCCCAGTTTACAGTACCCAAAATACAATGCATTGGCCATACTGTACAGACTTCTCCTTTCGCTTCAAGCCGTTCTAAGTAGAGTAAAGCCCGTTCTTCATTATATTGAGGTTTCCATTTTCCCGTTTTCACATCACCGGCACTGATCACTGAAAATAATTCAGGAAATTCACCTTTTTCATTTTTCCAGTAATATTGATGCGCAATATGTATAGGTTGATGAGAATCCAGAGTTAATGCAATATAGCTTATTTCCTGATTGTTCCTACGGATAAAATCAGCGATCCTCACCACGTCTACATCGGCGTTCTGTACAAATAAAGCACCCGAAGGTATTGTAAAATCGCGTTGCAGGTCTATCCCCAATATGGCTATTTGTTTATTCATAATTTTCACAGTTTACACTAAGCAAATCTACAAAAAAAATACCAGAAGCATAAAATATGCAAAACAGCTACGAATCGGGGCTTTCAGTTCCGGTTATTTTTTTATATTTTTACAACTCAATTTATGGAGCAGTAATATATGGAAGAAGAGAAGATAGATCTACCCGAAATAAATTATTCAGATGATGATATAAAAACCCTCGATTGGCAAGAACACATCCGCCGCCGCCCCGGGATGTATATTGGTAAGCTGGGAGACGGTTCATCTGCCGATGACGGTATATACGTTTTACTTAAAGAGGTTTTAGATAATTCCATCGATGAATATATGATGGGATTTGGAAAGACTATCGATGTTACAATAGAAGAAGGTAGAGTAAAAGTACGCGACCACGGGCGTGGGGTTCCGCTAGGGAAAGTGAAAGATGTCTCTTCCAAGATGAATACCGGAGCCAAATATGATTCCAAAGCATTTAAAAAATCCGTCGGTTTGAACGGTGTGGGTATAAAAGCGGTTAATGCCTTATCCAAGCATTTTGCAATACAAAGTTTTCGTGACGGACAAACCTCTGCTGTAGAATATAGCAGAGCTATTGTTACTCAGGAAAGCAGCATTCAACCGACGACATCCGAAAATGGTACTTCAATAGAATTTATTCCGGACGATACTATCTTCACAAATTATGTTTTTCGTGATGACTATGTAGAAAGTCTATTGAAAAATTATGTGTTCCTGAATACAGGGCTTACGATAATATACAACGGTAAAAAATTCTTTTCGAAAAATGGCCTTGTTGATCTCCTGAACGAAAACATGACCTCCGAACCCCTATATCCGATTATCCATATAAAAGATGCTGATATAGAGGTTGTCGTTACTCATACAGACCAATACGGAGAAGAATATTATTCTTTTGTAAATGGTCAACATACTACTCAAGGTGGGACGCACCAGTCAGCTTTCCGTGAGTCACTTTCACGTGTTATAAAAGAGTTTTATAATAAAAACTTCGATTATGCCGATATACGCAGCGGTATTGTAGCTGCCATTAGTATAAAAGTTGAAGAGCCTGTTTTTGAGTCACAAACAAAAACCAAATTGGGATCGAAAGATATGGGTCCCGGCGGTCCTTCTGTTCAAAAATTCATAGGGGACTTCCTTAAAAAGGAACTAGATAACTATCTGCATAAGCATGCTGAAACATCCGATGCTTTATTGAAGAAAATACTGGAATCGGAGAAAGAACGCAAAGCTATAGCAGGTGTTACAAAACTTGCACGTGAACGTGCGAAGAAAGCAAACCTGCATAATAAAAAACTTCGTGACTGCCGAATACATTATAACGAGACTAAGGGTGATAATTTGGATGACACCAGCATCTTTATCACCGAGGGAGATTCGGCCAGTGGTTCTATAACCAAAAGCCGTAACCCTAACTTGCAAGCAGTATTCAGCCTAAGAGGTAAACCACTCAACAGTTTTGGGCTGACAAAAAAGATCGTATACGAAAATGAAGAGTTCAATCTGTTGCAGGCTGCATTAAATATAGAAGACGGGTTGGATGGCTTGCGCTACAATAAGATCATTATAGCAACTGACGCTGATACGGACGGTATGCACATTAGATTGTTATTACTGACTTTCTTCCTGCAATTCTTTCCCGATCTGATAAAGAAAAATCACGTATATATTCTTCAAACACCGTTATTCCGTGTGCGCAATAAGAAAGAGACAATATATTGTTATACAGAAGAAGAACGCATAAACGCTATTAATAAGTTAGGTGTAAATCCTGAGATAACCCGCTTTAAAGGGTTAGGTGAAATATCACCTGATGAGTTTCAGTATTTTATAGGTAAGGATATCAGGCTCGACCGTGTATCGATGAAAAAGGAAGACCTGGTGACAAATATGCTAAACTTCTATATGGGGAAAAATACTCCTGAGCGTCAGGAGTTTATCATCGACAATCTGGTAGTGGAAGAAGACTAATAATATGTTATTAAATATAGTCAGATAGATATAGTTATATAACAGGTTTTCTTACTTTTGTACAAATTACAGAAATTAAACAACTATAATATTAATTAAATTTTAACCTTATGTTTAAAAACCATCCTAAAGGTCTAGTAATTTTGTCTATAGCCAATATGGGCGAACGATTTGGCTATTATACTATGTTGGCAATTTTTGTTTTATTTATCCAAGCAAAATTTGGATACAATAGTGCTGACACAAGTAATATCTTTGCAATTTTCTTAGCTTTTGTTTATTTCCTTCCACTATTAGGAGGTATTGTTGCTGACCGTTTTCTTGGATATGGTAAGACAATAATACTGGGAATAGTTATCATGTTCGGTGGTTATCTATTATTGGCTGTGCCAACAGGAGTTAATGCCACAGGAAAAGCAATGATGTTTGGAGCTTTGGCCTTAATTGCATTGGGAACAGGCTTTTTTAAAGGAAACCTTCAAGCTTTGTTAGGAAATATGTACGATGATCCTAAATATAGCTCAAAACGAGATTTGGCATACAGTATTTTTTATATGTGTATCAACATTGGTGCTTTTTTTGCTCCTAGCGCAGCAGAGGCTGTAACGAATCACTTTCTGTCTAAATCGGGACTGACATATAATTCGGTAATACCTTCCCTTTCGCACCAATTTGCAAATGGAACTATCAACGAAAAAGGTTTGGAAGCACTCACCAGAGCAGCAGATGCTCAAATACCAGGAGCTAGTGCTAATTTAGGTGATTTTGGACAGATGTATATAGATAAATTGTCAGAATCATACAATTACGGATTTGCTGTTGCTTGCGTTTCTTTGGTTTTTTCATTGTTTATTTTTATCCTGTTTAGAAAGACATACAAGAAAGCAGATGTGACTGCCCGTCAACAAATGGCAGCAGACGAAGCAGCAGGAACCAAAACGGTAGAAACTTTATCCCCTGCTGAAACTAAAGAGCGCATAATAGCTCTTTGTCTTGTTTTTGCTGTTGTTATCTTCTTCTGGATGGCCTTCCATCAAAACGGATTGACTCTCACATTTTTCGCCCGTGACTATACAGTCGATACTGTCAGCGGGTTTGACAGATTCAGTTTTGGATTACCTACAATGTTGATGGCTATTATCGGGTTCTACGGTTTGTTTTCTTTGATAACATCTACTACTATAAAAGGTAAATCAATAGGTGGGGGCGCATTTATTATAGCGGCAGTCGGAGGGTATTTGCTTTATAATGGCATGCCTGAACTCTTGGGTATCACACCTCAACGTTTTCAACAATTCAATCCATTCTTTATTATTATTTTAACACCACTTTCGGTTGGGCTTTTCTCATATCTTGGCAAGAAAGGAAAAGAACCGTCTGCACCTCGAAAAATCGGATATGGCATGCTTATAGCTGCTATTGGCTTTGTTATTATGTCAATGGGTTCATTCGGGCTCCCTACCCCTAGTGAAGTGGAAGCGACAGGTGGCTACAATATGGTTACACCTAATCTCCTGATTGGAACGTACTTCACTCTTACTATCGCTGAGCTCTTTTTAAGTCCGATGGGTTTATCTTTTGTTTCAAGAGTAGCTCCACCCCAATACAAAGGTATGATGCAAGGAGGATGGCTAGCCGCTACTGCTGTCGGCAACTATGCTGTAGCAATAATCGGATATTTGTGGGGAGGTATGCAATTATGGTTAGTCTGGGGAATTTTGGTCGTTTTATGCTTAGTTGCAGCCGGATTCATATTCTCAATAATGAAACGTTTAGAAAAAGTTGCGAAATAGTAGATTCGTCTAAAACTAATAAAAAAACACCGGAAAAATCCGGTGTTTTTTATTTTATACCTCGACATTTGTACCATCTGATCCATCGCCATCAGTTACTTCCTCCGGCTTTTTCTTTTTTCGCAACATCGATATACAATATATAACAGACAAAACGGATACTCCACATAGTAAATATACCCCGCTACCGGCTTTAGGCAATTTGTAGAACAAATTAATCGATATAGCGACACCCAGAATACCTGTGATCAGTAAAAAGAAACGAGCCGCTTTTCGCTTCAACCATATCCATAACAGGCAGACAATCACACTTAAGAATGGTATTGAAAAAACCACATAAGCAGTATATTCAGATTCTTTATTCTTTGAAAAGAATTTAATAAAATTAGTGGTTTTAGTCACCCCCTGCTGAAAACCGGGAATATCCCATCCTGTTTTTTTGAGAAGCCCCCAGTCAAGCCAAGGTAAAAAGAAGGCAATAATAAGGAGTATCGCGAACACCATCTCTATGGAGATGTACCTGTTTAATTTATGCATATCTATAATTCTATTTCGTCTGCTGATATATAGCCGCGTGTAATACAATAAAAGATGAGTCCCGAAACGGTTTTAATCCCTAGCTTAGCCGTTATATTCTTCCGGTGGGATAATACCGTATTCAAGCTTATATTGAGCTTGTCGGCAACCTCCTTGTTTAAAAACCCCAAAGCGACAAGACGCAGTACATCTAATTCACGCTGCGATAATGGCTGGGTTCTGTTCTCTCTAAGGGCATGGCTGACGGCAATTAACTCCTGAAAATCTTCTAATCCCGATTCTGAAAGGTCTTCAACCATCGGCCTTAATATCTTTTCTCTGATCCGGTTATGTTTTTCCAAATCCTTTTGAAAACTATCAATGGTAAAAATAACAGCATAACACATATTCTCATTGAAGTTCCCCGATATATGCTTTATAATTATACTTTTAAGATCGGTAAGCAATGCCAGGGATGCATTCCCTTTTACCATTCCCTGTTCTATCTGTCCTATCAGTTCACCCTTAAACTCATCAAATAAACGGTTTATCAACTTTAATTGAGAGTTGTTCGGATCACTCATCGACAGGAATGCTTTCAAATGTTTTTCCAAATTGTGCAATTGTGCATGAATCAAATAAGCATCAGTCTGTTTAATATAATTTACAACAAGCTCGATATCGAACTTCTGAAGTTTCTTCTCCGGAAAATATTCTTCATTTAGGAAAGTATTCAGAATAACCAAGAAGAAATCACTGTTTATCCTGGCAGATAAACATATCTCACCAATAGTTTGGTCACCCAATCCCAGCTTTATCCCAAATCTGTTAATGACAGGAATTAGCTGGTGATTTTCTTCTATAACTTCGGATAATATGGATGATGCATCTAGGAAAAACATTTGTTCTATTTATTTTAAGCAAAAATACATATTATTTGAGAATAAATTATGGCTTTGCTTTAAAAACAGCATCTCAGGTAGTCTTATAATAATATTCCAAATATTTATTCATATATATTATAAATCACACATTCTACATTATAGATTCTAACAATATGAGATTAAAAACAATTGATGAGGAATATTGATCACTTTATAAACAAATATTGAATCAAAATTGTTAAATTTACAGTATCTAATAAAAAACGTAAGGTATGAAAAAAATATATTTAACATGTATAATGCTATCCGGACTACTTCTAAGTTCGATATATGCACAAAATATAAATTCTAATAATAACAATCAAAAAACAAAAGCTATGAAATTTGAATTACCAAAGTTGCCATATGCAACAAATGCTTTAGAACCAGTTATCAGTCAACAGACTATTGAATTCCATTATGGAAAACATCTTCAAGCATATATTACAAACCTGAATAACCTTATTCAAGGTACAAAGTTTGAAAATGCCGATTTGGAAACAATAGTAAAAGAAAGTGACGGGGCAATTTTCAACAATGCAGGACAAACTCTGAACCATAACATCTATTTCCTTTCATTCAGTCCTAACGGAGGAGGTGAACCTAAAGGAAAATTAGCTGAAGCAATCAATGCCGCTTTCGGTTCGTTCGAAAACTTCAAGAAAGAATTTAATGCAGCAGGTGTTGGTCTATTCGGTTCAGGATGGGTATGGCTGGCTAAAGATAGCGCAGGCAAATTGCAAATAACAAAAGAAGCAAACGCAGGCAACCCTATTACAAAAGAGTTAACTCCACTTCTTGGATTCGACGTATGGGAACATTCATATTATTTGGATTACCAGAACCGTCGTGCCGACCACTTAGCTGAGTTGTGGAAAATTATAGATTGGAGCGCAGTAGAAGCTCGCTATTAATCAAACGTGGGTTCATAAATATATGAACCTCTCATAGCCACGAGAGGTCGGAAGAAAAATCTTCCGGCCTCTCGTGTATATGATCTGCTCTGTCCAGACACGCGTCCTGTAGTAAGTAGTAAGTAGTAAGTAGTAAGTGAACAACTCGTATCTTTTTAACTAAAATGTAACAAACTTCAGTTAGCAGTAGTTAGTAGTCAGTAAACAGTAAACAACTTGTACCTCGTATCTCGTCTACTAGTAACTTTTAACTAAAAAGTAACAAACTTCTACAGTCAACAGTCAACAACTCATAACTTTTTAACTAAAAGTGACAAAGATACGATATACCAGCAGATTAATAAAATTTAATAATATCCTATTGATAACCAGTGCATAACATATTCATTTGGAATTATACAACTTTATTAGCTAGTGGTTATCCGTCTTTCTTATATAGTCTTTCACATTCAAACCATATTTCTTTTTGAAGTATTTATTGAAACGAGTATGATTATTAAAGCCTGTTTCCCACATAACTTCCGAAATCCGTTTTTCTCCCGATTTTAGCAATTGAGAAGCCCGTTGTAACCGAAAATCACGTATGAGTGATGACGTCTGCATTCCTGTTATCATAACTATCCTTCTGTGTAATTGCATACGAGACATATTTAGCATTTCAGCCAAAATTTCTACGCCAAATTCAGGATTGGAGAGGTTTTCTTCAATTATTTTTGATACTCGCAACATTAATTCTTCGTCAGAAGATGGGATATTTACTTCGGCCGGTTCGAGGATGATTTCGGCTTGGGTACGTGAAACAAGGTGTTCTCTCGTTCTAAAGAAGTTTCTTATTTTCTTAATCAGTACAAGGTAATTGTACGGTTTATAGATAAGATCTTCCGCTCCTGCCTCCATTGCCTCTTTGAGAGTAATTTCATCTGACTTTATACTATGTAAGAATATCGGAATGTGGCGTGTATGTATATCTGCTTTTAATGTCTTACAAAGTTCTATCCCATCCATAAATGGCATCATTATATCTGATATTATCAAATCGGGCTGATGCTTTTTTGCCGACTTGAGGCCGGCAACCCCATCCGATGTTTCTATTATGTTATAGTATTTTATCAAACAGTCTTTTATATACATCCTCAGATCAATATTATCTTCCACAAGCAATATTGTTTTTCCTTTGTCACCATTCTGATTTCGTTCTACTGTATAGATTTCTTCACTTACAGTTATTTCATTATTCACGCTATCATCTATAATTGGCAATATAAACTGATTATCATAGTCAGGATTGATTGTGTCATTAATTTGTTCTTCGCTATATGCTTCTTTGCTGACAGAAAATTTAAATGTAAAGCAAGTACCTTGGCCTTCTTTACTTTCGACATATATATCCCCCTTATGTATATTCAACAAACTCTTTACATACGATAGGCCTATGCCGGTTCCTTCTATTGTGGAGTTTTTTGCCTGATAAAACATCTCGAATATTTTATCTAGCTCACTTGCGGGGATTCCTTTTCCTGTATCTTTTATCGAAACAATTGCATACTCAATGCCATCATTATCGTCCATTTGGTGAATATGTATGTCAATTATTCCTTTTTTAGGTGTATACTTAAAAGCATTGGAGATTATATTAAATAGGACTTTATCTATTTTATATTTATCATACCATTGTATATCTGTGGGCAATTCATTCTCAAACCTAATAGTTACATCCCTATCGATAGCCAAAAGCTCGAATGAATCAATCATGTTTTCTACTTGAACATGCAAACTATTTCTTGTTATAAGCAATGACATTGTATCTGACGAAATCTTTCGCAAGTCCAAAGTTTGATTGATAAGACCTAGCAAACGTTGTGCATTTCGGGATATTATCTGTAAACGCAATTGCACATGATTATTTTGCTTCCTTATATCGGACATAAGGTCTCTGAGAGGAGAAATAATGAGCATAAGAGGGGTTCGAAATTCATGAGTTATATTGGTGAAAAACCTCATCTTCATTTCGTTCAGTTCTTGCATTTTTTCTTTTTCTACACGCTCCAGATATAATTCATTCTTAAACCTTTGCTTTGTCAACAGATAATGGATAATAAAATAAGATAAGCTTAATATCGCTAGCATATATAGGATATATGCCCAGACTGTTTTCCAAGGGGGAGGCAGAATTGTTATCTTAACCTCTTTAATATTATTAGACCATACACCATCATTGTTTGACGCTTTTATTTTGAAAGTATAGTTTCCCGGAGGAAGATTTGAATATGCTGCTATTCGAAGAGCAGATGTTGTATGCACCCAATTTTCGTCAAAGCCTTCCAATTTGAATTGAAATTGATTTTTGTTTGGTATCGCATAATGGATTCCTACAAATTCGAACATAAAACTATTATTTTTATAATCCAGAACAAGCTCTTTAGTTTGATTGATATCCTGGTCCAAAACTTGTTTATTGCCAAATACCTCACCCGGTCTTATGATCTTACCATGTATACGCAAATTTACAATAGCAACATCGCTCTTGTAAGGATTTTGCTTAATCTGAGAAGGATGAAAATAATTAACGCCATTTATTCCTCCGGCATATATCCATCCATCTTTTGTAATGACTGATGCTTCGGTAAATGTATTGCTCTGCAAACCATCTTGATATGTATACACTTGTGTTTCGTTAGTCTGAGGATTGAAAAAATAAAGTCCTTGACTACAATTGAGCCACAAATTGCCATCCATATCTTCTGTTATAGCCATTACCTTGATTCCATTGAGAGTAGGTATGTCTATAGATGAAATAGAAAGTATATTCCCCGATTTGTCACATACGATTTTATTTAATCCGGCATCTGTTCCTATCCATATTCTTTCCGATTTGTCTTTGTATATATTCCAAATGTGGTTACTGTTGAGAGTGTGTGCCCCTTCGGTGGTATAGACCTCAGTTTCAATATCATTCTCAAAATCGCTATATTTTATCTTAGCCAAACCTCCATCTAATGTACCAACCCAGATTACAGGCATATTCCTTTCAGCTAGTAAATAGAATATTTTTTCGGATGGTATCTTATTTTCAATATCATATAACTTGAAAGAACCTTTCTGTGGATTATAACGATACAATCCTTTTCCCGTCAACGAGCCGAACCATATATCGCCATTGCTATCTTCGCAAAGAGTGCGAACAATACCAACAGGAGACTCTAGTGCTATTCTTTTAGGCAGATTTTTTTTCTGATCAGCATATGCTTCGGTGATGAAGTATAAACAACTTTCTCCACCCATCCATACTTCTTTTTTGAAGGTTTCAAGAACAGATCCCACCGATTTGTATCCTTGAAAATTATTCAGATATTGCATTTGCTTCGACTTATAGTTATATAGATATACTCCTTCAGACTCTGTAACAATCCATATATTATCATGTGAGTCGCATATAAATGATGAAACAAACTTGCTTTTATATCCAAGTTCATTCATTTCGGGTAAGCATAGCTCGTGTAATAAATGGAAGTTTTTTCCACAAATGTCTGTGTAGTTTACACCCCTTTTATGGAATCCAATCCAAAGGATATTAGTTTTATCAACAAATAAGGCGCGAATACTATTGTCGCTGATATTACAAAAAGGCTTATCTGTATGATAATAATTTGTATTGTGCAGAATCCCGGATTCCGCTACCGAGAATTTAAATAGTCCTGAGTTCTCCGTTCCAAACCAGATATTATTATCCTTATCTTCTACAATATCTCTTATTACTGGTCTTGCATCTTTGAATATGGAGTCGTATAAATTACTGATTTCTATATTCTTATTAGTGTGTTTGAAATTCTTTATCTTAAACAACGAATTATATGATGCTATCCATACATTATCCAGATGATCACAAAATAATGCTGTTATATATGGGTTTTGAATCTGGGTAATTTCTATAGCGCCACTCGTTTTCCCTGTTGTTGCATGAGTAGAAGGTATTACATACAATCCTTTTTCTGATGCCACCCAAATATTCCCAGCTTTATCACATAATAACTTGGATATAATGCCCCAATCATCAAAATAATCAAAAATTATGGTATTATTATTGAGGTTTGCTCTCAACAATCCTTTTTCTGTACCTACCCACATATTGCCTGATGTATCAGAAACGATACAATAGATAGTATTATTGGGTATAGCTCCATTCTGAACTGTATAATGATAAAAATTATCATTACCGGGATCATAAACATTAATTCCTCCTCCGTCTGTTCCTATCCATATATTACCATTTTTATACTCGGTCATACATAAGATCCGGTTTTCTGTGAGGCTATTTTTGTTTTTAGATTCGTGTCGTTTCACAATAGTAGAGAAACCGTCAAAACGATTTAGACCGTCATAGCTTGCAATCCATATCAAACCTTTCGAATCTTGGATTATGGATGTAATGGAATTTTGGGAAAGTCCATTATTTACTGTCAGATAATTGAAATGAGGATTGTTTTGTGCCACTATTCTTTCAACGGAAAAAAACGGGATAGCGAATAGTATAGCGCAAATCCAACAAACAACTACCCTTACATATGGGTATCTACTGTAAACAGAACTTATAATATTAGGTTGTATTCGCAATTTTATTTTCAATTAGATTTATTAGGTTCATAAATTTAATAATATAAAATACAGACATCACAGATTATTTGTTAAATCTATAATGTCTGTATTGTTAAAAGCGCTAAGAAGTTTATTTGTAATTAATCGAAAAAGCTTTCCAGTTTGAATAGTTTGATCTTCGACGCCTGTATTATTCGTTCTGTCTGTTTATCTATGTTTATCAAGATACCTATAGATACTTGTTTTTTCCGATCGATGGAAAATTCTAGAGGAAGTGTTTTATTATTGAAATCGGAAACGACCTCCACTGATGCAATTGCGCCAGAAACGCCTGTGTTGTCCGGCAACCCATTCCCTTCAGCTACCATCCAATAGGTATCTTTCTCTGGCGCTGTTTTTTTCATCTCCACCTCAAGGCGATATTTTCCTTCTATTAGTTCAAATGACTGGTAAATTTTTCCATTTATAATAGGATTATCCCATGAACCCCATCTTTCTATTCCCATGTAACCACAATTCTGATCATATCCTGCTCCTTCTGGTCTAGACTCAGTGACAGCTGCATTTGCAATCCAATCTTGCAAATTTGCAAAGCGTGTGGTAGTACCTTCTTTTCGTGTAAATGTGGGGTTTAGAAAATATCTATCTGTTACATCTATTTGCTTATTTCCAAAGTCGGCTGTATTCATTGTTATATAAACAGAATCTAACGAGTTAAGCTTATAGTTATCCAAGTTGCGAACTTTTAATTTTACGGCAATTATTTCCCCTTCATTGGCATCTAACGCCTCTTTCTTAATACTTAAATAAAACGCTTTACTCTTATTGCCTGCGGGCACATTAAGATTTGTTATTTTATCAATCCCATTTTCTGTTGCTGTTAGAAAGCAATCTCCGGCATTGAGACCGACACTCCCTTCGGGAATGTCATTGTAGTCTAAAACCAAATCTGCGCTAAAGCCTATATTTTCATCAAACCCAGACAGAGCCAGACCAAATGCTTTTTTAAACATAAGATTTTCTTTGTCTGCGATAACATTATCTGTTTTTAGCATTACAGTTCCTTCTTCTACTTGTACCAAGCTGACAGTTTGCTCTATTTTTTCAACATCCTCTAATGTATCAACATCACAAGAAGTAAAAAAGGGAACAGATAAAAGTGCGGATACCCCAGCTAATATTAATATATATTTTTTCATAATCTTTAATTTATAAATATCACAAATTATCATTTACCAACCAGGATTTTGTACACATGCTCTATTCCTGATTGTTTCATCCTCCGGTATAGGCCACAAATAGAATTTTTTAGGGAAAGTACGTTTCTCTATAATTGTCCTCTTATAAAAAGTCGCATCATTCAAACTTTCTCCGGCATCAACATTCATTCCCATTAAAGGAGAGCCATCTGTTTGTTCTGCAATTTTCCATCTGCGAGTATCCCATGCTCTAAAGTTTTCGAAAGCAAGCTCTACTCTTCGTTCATCCCTGATAGCTGTTCTCATAGTCGCCTGGGACGCCTTCTTGTCAGTAGTTAATACTGGTATTCCTGCTCTTTTGCGAATAGCGTCAATATACAATGCAGCCTCATTTCTCACAGTCTGATTATCTTGAGATTCGTTCAGCGCTTCAGCATAATTTAAGTAAATCTCTCCTAATCTTACCATTACCAACGACCTAAGAGCTCCAGTCCAGTTTGCTAGATCCGAATTTGGACTGATATTCTTCGAACACAAATATCCTGTAGCACTATGGTCGTGAGAACCACCCTTGCCGCAGTTCCCCTTAAAGAATAACTCTACGGTTTTTGCCGGCTGTCCATCTTCTTTATAAATCCAGTCTGCTCCATTATAAATAATAGATACATAGAATCTTGGTTCGCGGTTTACATACATCATGTTTATCCCTGTTTTGGTATATTTGTCTGCTGCTGTCGAGAATTTAGTAAGATCTTCTGCCGAAGGATCATATTTATCTCCATTAGCCATAAAGTATGAATCTACCATCTGCTGCGAAACGCCTACTCCATTCCATCCGTTTACTATACGTGGAGCACAGTGGCGCTCCCAACCATTATTAGCGTTGGATGAAGCCATTACCGGACGGGCGTAAATAATCTCACTATTCCATCTATCGAGAAAAAGATCTCTATAAGATACATACGGATCGTGACCTGTTCCACTTGTTCCTTTTTTGAACAAACCATCATCAATACCTTTTCCATTCAGAACTTTATCTATCAGTGCTTTGTTTGCATCAGCCGCGTCTTTCCAACGAGATTCATCTCTAGTTGTACTAACCAACGCCGATCCATCCACATTTTTAAATCCGGCGAAATCCGAATTGCCATTCCAAAATGGACTTGCATACAAGAGCAAAAGTCTTGCTTTAAATGCCATTACTGTGCGTTTATCTATTCTTCCTTTATCTTTATCGTTTTCGAAAGTATCAGGTAGGTCTGCACTTTGAATTACTTCATTAAACTCATTTAGGATATATTCTACACATGTTTCGAACGAACTTCTAGGTATTTGCAATTGCTCATTTGTTGAATTTACATCCATCGGGTCGTTTGGCATAATTATTATTGGGCCATACTGCCGAAGTAAATAGAAGTAATAGATTGCTCTTAAGGCTTTTGCTTCCTGTTTCCAACTAGCTCTAACCATTGGTTCCAGAGTGGGGTCATCATTTTCATCTATCTTATTGATAAATACAGACGCAGAACGTATACCTTTATAAAAATTATCCCATTTATTATAATAGCCACTCCCCGGATTCCAGTTGCCTATATTTATTTGTCTGGCCCATGATGCAGCCCAAATGAAGTCTCCTTCGTCGCATATCCCCATCATGTTATAGTTATTTTGCAGCTCTAGCTCATCGGGAATAAAGCTATAGATACTACTTAAATAAGACTGGGAACGTGGTCGAGACTTGAATATATCGTCTAATGTTAGCATATCGTCCGGTTTTTTGTCCAGATACCCGTCGCATGATGAAAAGGGAATAACTATTAACCCTATAACGACAGCGATTATTATTTTTCTTATATTATTCATTGCTTTAGATTTAAAAGTTAACATTTATACCGGCAGTAAGAGTCCGTGACAACGGATAAGCCGCGCCACTACCATTGCCCAGTTCTGGATCCCAATATTTGAAACTACTGAATGTGTGTAGATTCAACCCTGAAACGTATATTCTGAAAGCTGATACTCCTACTTTTTTTGTCATCGTCTTTGGAAAGGTGTAGCCTACTTCTGCTGTTTTTATGCGCAAATAATTGGCGCTTCGCTGCCACCATGTAGAATTTCTATAGTTGTTAGGATTATCGCCCGAACTCAACCTAGGAAATAATGCATCTTGACGAGGATTCTCTTCTGTCCATCGGTCTGTAGCCCATTTTGTGACATTACCCTGAGTTTCGCCTCGGGTAAAAGGGAAGAAACCATCACCACCAAGCATGAAATCCATATTGGCCGCTCCTTGGAAAAATATAGATGCATCAAAACCTTTGTAACCTAAAGAAACTCCAAATCCATAAACAGTTTCCGGAATATCTGGATTACCAATCGCTACTTCATCGTAAGTGTCAACTACTCCATCTCCATTAATATCTTTATACTTGATATCACCTACACGTACTGCCCCAAACGTTTGAGTAGGAGAACTGGCTATATCTTCTTGTGAAGTAAATAAGCCTTCTGCAACCAGCCCAAATGGCTGGTTCAGTCGTTTCCCTTTTCTGTTTTGGTATGTATATTTATAATCAGGCTCATCGTTATTCAATAAGTTATTCCGAGCAAATGTATAGTTCGCTTTAAAAGAGACTTGCAGGTCTCCAATTATGCGATTATACTCAAATGTCGCATCTATACCTTTATTTTCAAACTCTCCGATATTAGCATAAGGACGTTTAGCGACACCTATGATAGCAGGCATTGAGTTGCGTGCCTGAAAAATATTCTCGCGGTGACGTTTAAAAAAGTCTGCTTGTATATAAAATCCATCTAAGAATCTGACTTCTATTCCTAAGTTCGTTTCAGCTTCTTTTTCCCAAGTAAGGTCTGCCCCCCATTCATCTTCACCTATACTATACCAATTATTATTCACGTCTTTTCCAAGTATATATGAACCATATCCACCTCCGGTAGTTGTCAAGTATGCAAAACGTCGTCCTCCGACTCGGTCATTCCCTTTCACACCATATGACCCTCTAAATTTCAAATAATTGATTATTTTATCACTAATCATATTTTGGAAAAAAGATTCGTCCGAAATGATCCAACCTAATGAGATGGACGGGAACAATCCGAAACGATCTCCGCTTTTAAAGTTTTCCGAGCCATTGTAAGCAACATTGGCTTCAATAAAATATCTGTTCTTATAGTTGTAAGTAGCACGTCCGACAAGACCTGTTGTTCTATACGGCAAACCCATTATAGATGAAGCTGCATCTCCATCTTGATAATCCTGCATATTAAATAGAATTAAGCCACTCACTCCGTGATCTTCGTTAAAAGTCTGATCGTAATTTAAATTTGATTGAAAATAAACACGTCTGTTACCACCCGCAGACTTTGTATAGCCTAATTCTTTCGATCCACTGTATGTTTTCTCGAGAATAAGTTCTCCGTTAGCATCTCTTCCCTTAACTACCCATGCATCATCTGATTTATTTCTTTTCACATTATTGTAAGAGTAAGCATCGTATGAGAACATCATTCCTGCTTTTAATCCTTTTAAAACATCGGAAGCATCAAATTTAAGGTTTACATCCGTTTGAAGTGTATTCGCCCATTTATCAGTATACCCACTATTAACCAAAAGAGCATATGGGTTAAAGTCTCCGGCACCCCCTGATCCTAAATAAGCAGTTTCGCGCGGATCTTCAGGGTTTGGCGCTGTAGGCGCATATTTAGCTGGTCTGGCAAGCATCGTATGATACCATAAATTTCCTGAATTGTCTTCACCCGGGCTATTTCCAAGCATTAAATAACCTCCTAAACCTAAGCTAAGTTCTAATCTTTTGGTTAGCATCAAGTCGGTATTGGAACGGAAGTTCACACGTCTTAGCCTAGTTTCGGAATCATAGCTTTTCGACTTGTCGTAATTCCATATTCCAGTTTCTCCATAATAGCTCCCGGCTATATAATATCTGGCCTTCTCTGTTCCTCCGGTGGCATTTACGGTAAAACGTTGGCTTGACGCATGATCTTTCATCATCAATTTCATCCAATCTACATTTGGGTATAACCATGGATCTTCTCCCGATCTATGTTTTTCGATAACCTCTGGAGTATATGGAGTTACATAATTAGGGTTGGAGGCTAAATTAGCTTCGTTCAATAGTTCCAAATAGGTTGGAGCATCAACAAATTGAGGTTTTGCTATGGGTTGCTGCATCCCTGTTTCAAATTTAAAATTGATGGATGCTGCACCTGTCTTTCCTCGGCGGGTTGTCACCAATATCACACCATTAGCTCCTTTAATACCATATATCGAGGTCGCAGAAGCATCTTTTAGCACCGAGAAATTTTCAATATCTTCGGGTTCTACATTGCTCAGCGAACGCTCTACTCCATCTACCAGAACTAACGGTTCATTACCTGCTCCGTGTGTGCTAATACCGCGTATCCAGAACTGTGCATCATCTTTTCCGGGTTCTCCGCTTCGTTGTACAGAAACAATTCCGGATACTTTGCCCGCAAGGATATTATTGATCGAACGAGGTGCTGCAACCTTCAAATCTGCCACATTTACAGTAGATATAGCGCTAGTCACCGAGCCTTTCTTTTGCACCCCGTATCCGACAACGACTACTTCTTCCAGATGTTTAGCATCTTCACTCAAAACGATGTCAAATATAGTTCTATCGCCAATCGTGATTTCTTGAGATTTGAATCCCATGTAGGATACTACCAAAACAGAGTTTCTACCCGGTGCATTTATCGAGAATTTTCCGTCAATATCTGTTACAGTTCCTCCGGTTTCTCCTTTTATTTGTATAATTACTCCGATTAGAGGTTCGCCATGAGCGTCTTTGACAGTACCTTTAATTAGAATCTCCTGAAGAGGCGAATCTGCAGCGAGAACCTGATTGTTGGTTATGGAAGTAATTAATAACAACACAACAAACAATATACCCCACAGTGGTGTTTGTTTAATATTTTTTTTTGTGTAAAAATCGTTTTTCATGATTTCTTATAATTGTTTTTGGGTTAACATATAATATGTCTTCTTTTTTGACATTTCCGCATAAACAAATTGGAAGTTATATTTATGGTTTGGTTACTATTGAGAGAAATAGGGTTGTTTCATATTCATAAATTTAGGTAATAAAAAAAACAGATGATCATCGTAAACAAATGTATCCCTTCTATTATCAATGCATCATTCTATTTGTAACAAAAAACATTCATTTTGCGTCGTTTGCTTTACTTATATTTTTCATGCATATCTGTTTAAACTATGTCTTTCAAAGATAAGCATGAAAGGTATAACTAGATAAGGATCGAACGAATTGGATGCTTTTTGTTACAAATTGTATGCCTCTAAAGCGCTTAATAAACTAACATTGTAACATCGAAAATATTTTAGATATTAGAGGAATCAAGCTAAAAGCTATTATTCATGAAAAATCACAAAATTATGATTTCAAGAAACAACTTTCAGAAAGTTTTATTAATCTCAGCAGTATTCTTACTGTGCAATATCTGGTTTAGCTCAGGCTATGCACAACATAAAATTCCCGAATATTCAACAGCAGGTTTTCATACAATAGATGGAAGTCCTCGGAAAGTACATAATTTCAATCCGGGCTGGAAATTCATCAAAGGATATATTTCCGGAGTAGAAAAAATAGATTTTGACGACTCAGCTTGGGAAACAGCAAATTTGCCTCATGGATTAGAGATACTCGGAGAAAATGCTTCGGGTATGAGAAATTATCAGGGAGTTGCTGTTTATAGAAAATCGTTCACATTAGCGGATTTTGAAACAAAGAACTTCACACTCTATTTTGAAGCCGTTATGGGAAAAGCTCAGGTGTGGCTGAATGGAGAGAAAATAACAGAACACTTTGGTGGATATCTCCCTTTTACAGCCGATCTGTCAGGAAAACTCAAAGCCGGAAGCAATATAGTAGTTGTTGTAGCAGATAATAACAATGATTATTCGTATCCTCCTGGAAAAGAACAGGACTATCTCGATTTTACTTACTTGGGAGGTATATATCGCGATGTGTATATGATAGAGACTAACAATACGTACATTTCCTTCCCCGAATTGAGTAATACTATTGCCGGAGGTGGAGTTTTCGTTGCTACTAAAGACGTTAATGGAAACAACGCTGATCTTGAAGTCAGAACCGAAATAAAAAATAAAGGGAAAGGTGGTTCTTTTAAAATAAAGACTACATTAGAAAATGCGAACAAAGAAACTATTAAGGTATTTGAAAAAAATGTCAGTGTAAAGGAGAATGCCGAATCGCAAATAATTCAATATCTTAAATTAAATAATGTACACTTGTGGCATCCTGACGATCCATATCTGCATTATATCAAGACAGAGGTGTATAGTGGAGGTAAACTTATAGACTCGTACAGAACGCGTTTTGGTATACGTTTGTTTGAGATGAAAGGCGCAGAAGGTTTCTTCGTCAACAAAAAATACATTGGACATAAACTTTCGGGAGTGAACCGTCATCAGGATTATGCATATGTGGGTAATGCACTACCAAATTCAGGCCAATGGCGCGATGCTCTTCTGTTGCGCGAAGGGGGGTCGAATGTAGTACGTGCAGCACACTATCCACTCGATCCGGCTTTTATGGATGCTTGTGACGAATACGGACTTTTGGTAACTGTAGCCAATCCGGGATGGCAATATTATAACCATAAGAACCCATTGTTCCGAAAAAGAGTAATCGAAGATTCTCACAATATGGCACGTCGCGACAGAAACAGACCGGCAGTCCTCCTTTGGGAAACGGGACTGAATGAAACAGACGATCAGCCAATCGAGATGTTGACAGAAATGCACAATGCCGTACATGCGGAAATCCCGTATCCGGGAGTATTTACATGTACCGATGTGGATCATGCTAAACTGGCTGGACTGGATTTCTATTATCACGGAACATCTCAAGATGGAAAAAATTCACTCACACGTGAATATGGCGATGGAGGAGAGGTAGACAACTTTTATTCACAGAATGCAACACCCAGAGTATTACGCGAATGGGGCGAAAAAGCATTGATGAATCAGGCAATGACTCGCGCCAGAGACCTACCGGGAATATACAGTACATCGCTTGACCGTATCGGCGCTACATTATGGTGTGGAATAGACCATCAGAGAGGCTATCATCCCGATCCGTTCTGGGGAGGATTGCTTGATGTGTATCGTATGCCAAAATATTCTTACTACTTATTCAAGAGTCAATACGATCCAAATTTTAAGATTGAAGGATTGAAAACAGGACCTATGATATATATCACAAATGAGTTGACGCAGGAATCGGAAAAAGATGTAGTCGTATTTACAAACTGTGAGGAAGTACGATTGACCTATATGGGAAAAGTAATAGATACACAAAAGCCTGACAAAAAAGATAAAGGTATGCCACATCCTCCCGTAACATTTAAAGATGTGTTCAACTTCAGAGAAATTACAAGTAACTGGAGAAATAGAACCAATCAAATAGAAATGGTGGCCGAAGGCTTGATAGATGGTAAAGTAGCCTGTACACAAGTGAAAAAATATCCTGAGCGTACAACAGGTATAAAATTGATGCTGGACGATGCGCGTATTGCATTAATGGCTGATGGTTCAGACTTTGTTCCAATAAGGGCAATGATAGTGGATAATAAAGGGGTGACCAAAGTATTGGCATCGGAATACATCCGCTTCGAAGTGGAAGGACCGGCCGAAATTATCGGAAATGCGTCTACCAACGCTAACCCGATGAAAACGCAATTTGGTGTTGCAACGGCATTTATAAAAGCAACTACAACGGCAGGTAAAATTAAGATCAAAGCTCATTGCTATGGCTTAGAATCAGACGAAATAGAAATAGAGTCTATCCCTGCTGACATGTCGCTGCTCTATGATGCAAACTATGCACCACAGACAGCAACAAAAGGCACTCAAACGGCTATTTCGACAACAGCAAAATCTGCATCAGATTGCAAAGAACTAGAAAAACAGGTAAATACACTTCAGCTACAATTGACTAGTAGAGATCAGGAAGTAATGGAACTGAAAAGTAGATTGGGTAATGAATAAGAGGTTAATGACAGGATTTGGAGTTTTGGCAATAAGTATTCCCTATTGCCAAGCTCAATCTAGTGTATTAAAACCTAATGTAGTTATCATCTACGCTGACGACATAGGTTATGGTGACATTAACTGCAATGGCTCAGAGACGATTCATACTCCTAATGTTGATAAAGTTGCAGCATCGGGAGTAAGATTTACCAACGCACATTCTGTCGCTGCCACATCTACTCCGTCGCGCTATTCGTTGTTGACCGGAGAATATGCATGGCGAAAACCGAATACGGGAATTGCTACGGGCGATGCTCCTATGATCATCAAAGCCGGAACGTATACATTAGCTGCCTTATTTCAGAATACAGGTTATAAAACTGCGGCCGTAGGGAAGTGGCATCTGGGACTTGGAGAGAATGGACAACAAGACTGGAACGGATATATGACGCCGGGACCAAAAGATATAGGATTCGATTATTCTTTCATTATGGCGGCAACAGGCGACCGTGTACCATGTGTGTATATGGAGAACCAGCGGATAATAAATCTTGATACGAACGATCCCATAGAAGTTAGCTATGCAAAACCATTCGAAGGAGAGCTATTGGGATATACGCATCCCGAACTCTTAACCCTTCATCCCAGTCATGGACACAATCAGGCAATTGTAAATGGAGTTAGCCGTATCGGATACATGAAAGGTGGTAAATCCGCTTTGTGGAAAGATGAAGAAATAGCCGATCGAATAACTGAAAAGGCAGTTGCATTTATAGAGAATAATAAAGATACACCATTCTTCCTGTATTTTGGAACGAATGACATACATGTTCCCCGAGTACCACATCCACGCTTTGCAGGGAAAAGTGGAATGGGAGCTCGTGGTGATGCTATCTTGCAATTCGATTGGACTGTGGGACAAATAGTGGAAACGTTGGAGAAGAATAATCTGACGGAAAACACCATATTAATCATCACAAGCGATAACGGCCCTGTTGTAGACGACGGGTACAAAGACAAAGCAGAAGAGTTGCTTGGCGAACATAAACCTTGGGGAAGGTATAGAGGCGGTAAATATAGTGCATTCGAAGCGGGTACGAGAGTGCCATGTATAGTAAGTTGGCCTGAGAGAATAAAGAAGGGTGTATCAGATGCATTATTGTCGCAAGTGGATATGCTTGCCTCTTTTGCCGGATTACTAAACGCAGATATTCCGAACGGAAGCGCTCCTGATAGTTTGAACCAATGGGAAGCATGGACAGGAAAAAATAAAAAAGGCAGAGAATATGTAATAGAACAATCTTTGACCGGCACATTGTCTGTGCTGGCCGGAGAGTGGAAATACATAGAGCCGAATAATAGCGGATGGGTATTTAACGAACAAACGAAAACCGAATTGGGAAACGATCCCAATCCACAATTATATAACGTAAAAAAGGATAGCGGCGAAAGAAAAAATCTGGCAGAAAAATATCCTGAAAAAACAAATGAGCTATCGTCATTACTACGAAAAATAGTAGAGAAATGACAGAATAAATTCTAGATCTGTACTAATTATTACAATTATATTATGGAATATGTTAAACGACATATAGTAATCCTTATTGCCTTATCTCTAAGTATCAGTGCTTCGGCTAAGAGGTTGCTGATCACTGATTTTGGTGTAGGTAAAAATAGCAAACAGAATGTTTTACCTACTGTAAGGGAAGCTTTGAAATCTTTTCCTGTAGGAGAAGAAAATGTCCTCGTTTTCCCTAAAGGCAGTTATCATTTCTTTATCGACAGTGACGCAAAGCAAGAGATAGGAATTGTTATAAAAAATCTTAACAATCTAACGATAGAAGGCGATGGTTCAGAGTTTATTTTTCATGGATATATGAGCATCGCAAAGATTCATGAATCTGAAAATATAAAGTTGCAGAACTTTTCTGTGGATTGGGAACGGCCATTTATCTCGCAAGGACAAATAATAGCACTCAACAATAACTGTATTGATATTAAGATTGATAAAAAACAATACCCCTATGTAATTGAAAATGAAAGAATACTATTTCTAGGAGAAGATTGGAAAAAAGGAGTTGAATGGCATAACCTATATGATAAAGAAAAACAGGAGATAGTATATCAAACTTTAGATATGCCTTTAGGCGAAAACCTCTTCAAAGACTACAAAACAGAAGAAGTCTCAGAAGGACTGATACGCATTCATCATTCCCCGAACTATAAACCAGAGTTAGGAACTTACATTACTATGTGGCATGGCAGGTATATAAAAAATGGCATAGGGATATCCGAAAGCAAAAATATCAGCCTCGAGAACATTAATATATATCATGCTCTCAGTAATGGAATTTTAGGCTTCAGGTCTGAAAATATTTCGATGAAGAATATGAATATGACAGCGAACAGCCAAAAAGGGCGTGTTTTTAGCCTGATAGCTGATGCTTCACATTTCAATACATGCAAAGGCTTGATAGAGGTAGACAACTGCACTCATACCGGTCAAGGTGACGACTTTATAAATGTGCATGGAATGAACATCGTCGTACAAAAATGTATAGACAATTTTAGTATCGAAATTCCACCATCCGGTAAAGCCTCAAGTAGAAATACAATCAAGGAAGGAGATGAAATGTGGATTGTGGGCAAAACAACCATGCAAAGGGGAAAAAGTCGTACAATAGAAACCATTACCGAAAAATACGAGAATAATAAGCTGATTGGATATCATATACGCTTCTCCGAAAAACTACCCTCCGGTATTTCGGAAGGAGATGTGTTAGAAAATAAAAGTTGGGTGCCTGATGTACACATACAAAATTGTAATATACTGAAAAAGCACAGAGCCAGAGGCATACTTGTTTCAACACCGGGAAAAGTAATAATAGAGAACAACTATTTCAGGACGGCAGGTGCAGCAATTCTGATCGAAGGTGATAATAATTATTGGTTCGAATCGGGAGCTTGTGATGATGCGGTTATCCGAAACAACACTTTTGATGATTGTTTAACCTCGAAATGGGGAGACGGAGTTATAGCTATCACTCCTTCACATCATCCTCGGAATGAGAAGGAAAATACATATCATAAGAACATTAAAATATATAACAATACATTCCGATCATTCGATCATGTGCTACTCTACGCTCGCTCGGTCGGGAATCTTCAATTTATGGATAACAATGTGGTACGGACTTACGGTTATTCGCCTTTCTACGGCGTAGAGGGTTTCTACTTGGACGGGTGCAAGGACGTATTTATTAATAACAATAAGTATTCATCTGATTTTGAGGGAAAAATAGTAAAAATAAAACATATGAAAAAATCAGATGTAACAATAAAAGACAAAGTAATAAACATCATAATCGAATAAAAAAAATAGAACAGATGAAAGTAAAGAATAGTATCCTCTTATTGTTTTTGTTTGTGATGGCGATTTCGTGCACAAAAACAGAAACTATCATTAATGCAGGGGACTTTATTAAAGGAAAAGATGCTACTCCGGGCATATTCGCGGCAATCAAAGAATGTAAAAAGGTAAAAGCAAAAAAGCTTATCTTTCCAAAAGGGAAATACGAGTTTTGGCCAGATTATGCTACCGAAAAGTATTTGTTTATAAGCAATAACGATGGTAGTCTGAAACGGTTTGCGTTCGATCTCACTGGCATGAAAGATTTCGAAATAGACGGACAAGGATCTGAATTCATTTTTCATGGATTCATTTCCCCCTTCTTGTTAGAGAATGCAAAGAATATAAACTTTAAAAATTTCAGCATAGACTATCATCGGACTTTCCATTCCGAAGGTAAAATCGTGGCTGTAGCTGACGATTGCGTTGATGTTTACTTTTCCGATTCGTTCCCTTATAAAGTCGAAAACAATGTACTGATCTTTACCGATGACGAAAAACGTATCTATCCATGGAATAGCCTATTGGAGTTCGATCCGGAGAAGAAAGAAACTGCCTACAAAGTAGTAGATTATTGGAGTGGACCTTACACAAAGGTAGAGGAACTGGAAAAAGGATATGTCAGAGTGCATCACCCGGGATTGAAAGCAACAAAAGGAAATGTGATGACATTCGCCGCTGCTCATCGTTTGGTTCCGGCTTTCAACATTACGAAAAGTGAGAATATTAATTTTTCGCATATCAACATGTATCATTGCGGAGGTATGGGTATTATAGCTCAGTTGAGTAAGAATATAAACGTAGATAGTGTAAAAGTATGTCCAACACCTAATTCGGGCAGAGTAGTAAGCCTAACTGCCGATGCTACCCATTTTGTTAACTGTTCGGGTTATATAAATTTGACGAACTGCTTATTTGAAAGCCAGAAAGACGATGCCACTAATATTCATGGTCTTTATGCTCAGATAGATCAGATATTATCTGGTAAAGAACTGATGGTAAGAATGGTGCATCCGCAACAATACGGAGTTGACTTTGTGCTTCCTGAGGGAAATATGGAATTTGTAGAGTCAGAGAGCCTTAATACTTATGCGGATAATATAGTACTGAAAACTGAACGTATAAATGAAGAATATACCAAAGTTACATTTAAGAATACATTATCTGATAAAATAAAAGAAGGAGACGGAATAGCAACGATAGACACACAACCTGAAGTTCTTATTAAGAATTGTATAATCAGAGGCAACCGTGCCCGTGGCATACTATTAGGGTCGAGAGGAAAAACAATTATAGAAGACAATTATTTCCATACTCCGGGCGCAGCTATATTACTCGAAGGCGATTGCCGTTTCTGGTACGAACAAGCAGGCGTAAGGGACTTGATTGTAAGAAACAACACATTCGATAATTGCTTTTACGGAACTTGGGGAAATGCAGTAATACAGGTTGCCAGCGGCATCAGCGAGGACAAAAAAACAGAATCAGACTACAATCGGAATATATTAATCGAAAATAATAAATTTAATATATTTACTCCTGAGATTCTGAATCTGTATTCGGTGGATGGGGTTGTTTTCAAGAACAATACAATTAATAAAACAACAGACTATCCATGTAGCGACACTAAGGCTGAAAGCTTTGTTATAGAGCATTCGAGAGATGTGAAGGTAGAGAGTGATACTCAAAACCTATTTTGAGCTAAATTTGATTTATACATGGAAAACAACATGAATGTATTGAGAGTTTTAAGTGTCGGCGTATTGAGTATGACTTTCTGTCTTCTTCTAAAATCGCAAACCACTCCTGCAAAGCTTTCTTATAGTGGTATATATCCGCATTTGGCTTATTATAACGATGAAGGCGAATGTGGAACAGGCGCAGTCGTTCCCTTTGCCGATCGTCTTTGGGTTATTACTTATGGGCCGCATAAGCCATTCGGTTCTTCAGATAAATTGTATGAAATAACACCCGACCTGCAAAAAATAATACGTCCCGAAAGTGTAGGAGGAACTCCGGCCAATCGGCTGATCCATAAAGAAAGCAATCAGTTATTTATCGGGCCTTATGCAATAGATGCATTGGGAAAAGTAAGAGTGATCCCCTACGATATTGCAGCGGGCAGACATACAGGAAATGCACGACATCTGACCGATCCTGAGAATAAGATTTACATTGGAACGATGGAAGAAGGGTTTTATGAGGTCAATGTACATGATCTTAGTGTCAATACTCTTTATGAAGACGGGAATATAATTCAAAAAAAATATACTGATAAATCGCCAATGTTCAACGACTTGCTTCCCGGAGCGCACGGTAAAGGACTTTATTCAGGGCAGGGTGTACTTGTCTATTCAAACAACGGAGAAGCAAGCGGAGAGGCTTTATCTAATTTCAATATTACTTCGGGAGTATTGGCCGAATGGGATGGAAAGGACTGGGAAGTGATACGCCGCAACCAGTTTGTAGAGGTGACCGGCCCTGGAGGCATCAGAGGAAACAAAAATCCAGAGACAGATCCGATCTGGGTTACAGGATGGGACTCCCGTTCCGTTCTGCTTGGAACCAGAAACGGAGGGGAATGGACATTTTTCAGGCTACCCAAAGCCAGCTATAGCTACGATGGCGCGCATGGATGGAATACCGAATGGCCTCGAATAAGACACATAGGTACAGACGAAAAGCCGGACTATCTAATGACCATGCATGGTATGTTTTGGCGTTTTCCTGAGACATTCTCTGCTAAGCAATCGGCGGGAATACGCCCACGTTCGGCATATTTAAAAGTTATAGGAGACTTCACCCGATGGGACAATAAACTAGTATTCGGGTGCGACGATTCGGCACAAAAGGAATTTTTGAACAAGCGTAAAGTGAAAGGAGATATTGAAGGACCGGGGCAATCAAACTCCAACCTTTGGTTTACCGATATTGATATGCCCGACCGTTTGGGCAACACCACTGCAACAGGGGCAGTTTGGATCGATGATAAAATAGCAGGAAACGAACCTTCCGATCCTTACCTTTTTGCCGGATGGGAAAAACGATGTGCATGGATTCGTAATGCGGGAGATAATGATATAGATATAGCCTTTGAGGTAGATAAAATAGGTAATAACCAATGGAAACCGCTTAAGACAATCAATGTACCGGCAGGGCAATCCGCATTTGTAAATTTCGAAATAAATGAAACAGGGGAATGGATTCGTGCTACATCAGACAAAAATACTGTTATCTCTTTAGAGTTTGCATATATAGGAAAAACAAACAATGCAGAACCTTCGGCTATTTTCTCCGGATTGTCCGACGTCAACGATAAACAATCGGTTGGCGGGTTGATGTACGGATTAGGAAACGATAGGCGAACATTGGGAATATTGGCAGGCACTTTCGAAGGAGAGAAGTATTCCGAATCGGGTTATTATGAACTAGATGGGGATATGAACTTGATAAAGAAAGAAAATCATGAAACCTCTCAGCTTATACGTTCCCGTTTTGCAATCCCTAAGCAAGTCGTTTCTATAGAAGAATCTTCTGTTTTAATAGTTGACGATAATGGCCGTCGTTGGCGTTTGCCTTTAGGTAGCGATGCTTACGCCTCTTTGACTAATTCTGCTTCTCTGCGTATATGCCGCGAAGTGGCAACCGAGCGGGATTTATTTAGCTGTATGGGTACATTCTATGAGCTACCTGCCGAAAATGCAGACGGGTTTGCAAAAATACGCCCGGTATCGTCTCACAACTTTCGTATTCATGATTATGCTTCGTACAGAGGATTACTCGTGTTAAGCGGACTGAACGCGGATGCTAACAATAATTCGCATATAATACGTTCTGCTGATGGCAAAGCGATGGTGTGGGCAGGTGCAATAGATGATCTATGGACTTTGGGAAAACCTGTTGGATATGGAGGTCCATGGAAAAATACACAAGTAAAAGAAGGAATAGCATCAGATCCATTTTTGATTGGTTTTTACGATAAAAAAGAATTGGTGTTGTCACACAATCATTCATCTGATGTAGTTTTTACTCTGGAAGTAAATCCTATTGGTCATGGTAGTTGGATAAACTACAAGCAAATATCAGTAAAAGTAGGAGAATTGCTGAAGTATGATTTTCCTGATAATTTCCAGGCACGTTGGATACGTATTGTAGCTAACAAGGATTGTAAAGCAAGTGCTGAATTTAGATATAGGTAATTAAGTTTGCCACTACAGACTGTTTCAGCCTCATTTGATAGGTTTGATATAAAAAAGATTAAATTAACTCTAAATATTCTAAGCCATGAGAATTATATTTATGTTATTGTTTTTATTTGGATCAGCTTTATTCTGTAATGCTCAAGATATTACATCTGATCTGGAAGTGCACTACAAATTCGATTTCCAGGAAGGAAGCGAATATGTGAAAGACCATTCGGGAAACAATCGAGATTTACGCCCTATGAAATGGGGAATTCAGCAAGATTGGAACAACCTGCAATGGGGAACTGCGGATATGGGTGGAGAATCGCGAAATTATTTGTATTTCCCTACCGCTAGAGATGCAGATATTGTGTTAACAAACACAGCGGACAATCATTGGATGGGTATTGGAGAAAATACAGCTCGTACTGTTTGTGCATGGATTAAAATTGGTAGATCTGCTCCGGAGTACACTGGTCAGTACTTACTGCTTTCTGGTGATGAGAATCAGACAGGAGGCTGTTTTAATATTGCGCTTAAAGGGCACAGTATAGAATTTGAGAATGCAATTAATAATGCCGGAAACGATTGGGCAAATAGAAATGTTGCATGGCTTAATGACGGCAATCATCCGCAAGAAACATGGCACCATCTGGCATTAATATATGATGGAATCGGAGATCGCAAAACAGGACTAAAACTCTATCTGAATGGTGTTGAGTTAAGCTTCAATCCAGTCAGTCAGTCAGCAGACTTTAGTATTAATACGATAGTGAAATATGCTCCGGAAATAGGTCGAAACATGCAAGATATGGCAATTGCAGATTACCGTATCTATTCAAGAGCATTGACTATAAATGAAATAAATCTGATAAGAGGAGTGGAAGCTCCTTCTCCATTTACTATTGCCAACCTTAAGGCAATGATTCAATCAGCAGTTGACAATAACGAGACTCGCTTAGTTATCCCTCCGGGTGTATATAAAGGGCCTGCGCCATTCTTGAATATTAAGAATGCCAAGAATCTGGAAATAATCGCTGATGGAGTGACGATGTTGTGTGAAACTCAGATCAGAGCATTGGAGTTTCAGAATTGCGAGAATGTGAAGTTAAAAGGTTTGACTATCGATTACAATCCCTTAACGTTTACACAAGGGGATATTGTTGCAGTGGGAGCAAATTACGTTGATGTAAAAATACATGAAGGCTATCCTCTAAAACCATACAGCCGTATAGATGTGATCGATCCCAAAACCCGCTTTCGCAAAAGGGGCAGTAAGTTTGTATGGGAATCTACGGCAGAATTGCGCGAGGGGAATATAGTTCGTGTTTTTCAGCCGGAATTGCCATCAGTGGCTAAAGTCGGCGATATGGCGACTATGAGTACTGGTCCCGAAGGTCAGTATGGTGCTCCGCATGCTTTGGTCATATCCAACTGTTTGGGTGGCATGGTACTTGAAGATGTTAGTATCCATTCTGCTCCCGGATTTGGTATATTCGAGTCGGAAGGAGTCGGAGGCACTCATCTGAAAAATTGTAATGTTGTTCCGGGTGCAACACCAGAGGGTGCAACAGAAGAGAGAATGCTAAGTACTTCGTGGGATGCAATACAACATACTCTGCTAAAAAAAGGGCCTTTGGTAGAGGGATGTGTAGTAAAAGATGCCGGAGACGATTCGTGGAGCGTAACATGGAATGGTAGTTTCCTGATAGCATCAGTAAACGATAATCGAATTACAGTGGATGGAGATATGTCGGCTGTATTGCAAGCAGGAGACACTCTTCGCACATCACTAAATTCAGAATATGCAGTTATCGACCGTAAATCAGGCATTACGATACTACTCAAAGCTGCATGTCCGTGGCCAACAGGTACACGATTGTATTCTCCTAATAGAAGATGTGAAAGTTTTATCTTAAGAAATAATCATTTCAGAAGTTCGGGCAGGGTTCTTGTGAAGGCTAGCCATGGGTTAATAGAGAACAACCTTATAGAAGAAGGACATAGCGGAGTAACAATAAATTCGGAAGATGCTATAACCGCCATGGAAGACATTGTGATAAGAAATAATACAATTTCAGGATCAGGACATTTTATGCCGGCATCATGGTCAAATCAGGCGGGTTCCATATCTATAGCCAGTGGGGGGGGAGGAAATATCGATACTGCCGGAAAGTTTAATAACATTCGTATAGAGAACAATAGATTTTCCGATATATCGGGTGTAAATATTGTTGTCACATCATCGCAAAATATCAAAATAAAAGGGAATCAGTTTTACAAAACAGGTATACCTACCCCTAATAATACAGGCAGTGATTTCAATATAGATCAGAACACTGTTGTTTATCTCAATAATGTGGATGTAATAACAGTGGATAGCAATGCTGTTATCAACAGAGGATTAAACTCGCTGACGAAAGAAATAGGAGTTACTAATCAGACAAAACTGAGAGGGGGGGTCTTTGATGCTACTGACGACGAGAATAGCTTTTTAGAAGACATAATTATTAATGGAGCTCATCACGATATAAAAGAGCCTTTCGTTGTACCTAAAGATCATATGGGAAATACAGTTACGGTAAAGATAGTTCCAATAGAGAATGCAACTGTAAGCATAAATGAAAATTTCGATGTGAATATAGCAAAGCCTACCCGAAAGGAGGTTAAATTCACAATAACATCCCCAGAGAACGAAGTGCAGGAGTATACCTTAGTCGTTGAAAAGTATTTCAATTTCGAAGCAGTCGTTAAACAACGATGGAACAATACTTTATCAGTTATCAACAATCCCGCCAATAACGATAATTATACATTCGTTGCATACAAATGGTTCAAGAATGGGGCAGAAGTAGGAGATAAGCAATACTACTCGGCAGGGAGTAGAAAAAATGATTTGCTAAATGAGAACGACACATATTATGCGCAGATGACAACAAATAAAGGTGAAGTCTTACGCACATGGGAAGGGAATCCTATACTTCAGAATAAATCCATTTATGCATATCCAAACGTCGTATCTAAAGGAGAAACCGTTTATTTGGAAATAACATCGGATGAAGATTTATTAAAAGGCTGCCCGATACAAATATACAATATATCGGGACTAAAAGTGAGCCAAAAGAATGTGGAAGGCAAAACAACTTCTCTTGCATTCCCATCTGTATCGGGTATATATTTCTTAAAGCTAGGAGAAGACAATAATTTGTCTACTGATTTGAAAGTAATTGTTAAATAGAAATCTAACATCAGATATGAAATTAAGAAAATACATATTGAAAATAATTGTCGGGCTATTTTTTAGTACTATGCTTGTTGCCCAGACAAAACAGGAAATATCTGTGTATACCGGAGGCGGATTGTCGTCTTTAAATTATAAGACGAATATCGGTGTACATAAATCATTGCCGGGGGGAATGTTTGGCATAGGCTATCAATATTTTCTCACATCAAAATTAGGTGTAAAAACAGGTCTCGAATTATCGGGAAGTAATGCAAAACTTAGTATAAACACCTTGTCTGCTAACAGCAGAGCAAATGATGGAGCTTCCGATTTCGAATACCGATCGAAAGTCTCGGATTATGAAGAAAAGCAATCTTCTATATTCGTTTCCATACCACTGATGCTACAATATAATAAAGGAATACTTTATGGAGCCATTGGAGGAAAAATAGGAATACCCATCAGTGGAAAATATAATGTAACCAAGTCCACATATGAAAATTCAGGTTATTATGCATTTGAGAATACTGAATACACTGAGCAAGAATTTCTTGGATTCGGTACATTTATTAACCAAGAAGAAAAGGGTGATATTGATCTGAAAATGGCTTACATGCTGTCTGTCGAATTAGGAGCAAAATGGAATCTTACCGGTAATATGTATTTATATACAGGTATATATATGGACTATGGGTTGAATGACATAAATAAAGAGAAAGAGACTAAAGCGTTTATTGAATACAATACGAATGATCCCGAAAACTTTATAAGAAATAGTGCTATCCTATCTCATTATACTCAAGATGAAAAAACAGAGAGCATAACAGATATGAAAATACGACCACTAAACATAGGATTTAAAGTTAGTCTGGCCTTTGGACTGTAAAATATATTGTATATTAGAGTTATCAATCAACTACCATGAAGAATCACATTGCATTATCTTCCTCTGTTTTTTTGCTCGTTTTTCTACAGATAAACGGCCATGCACAAGATAACAGCAAAACAAAAAAGCCGAATGTCATATTTATTGTTGCTGATGATCTGGGTTACGGAGATTTAAGCTGTTACGGACAGGAAAAATTTCAAACTCCAAATATAGATCGTTTGGCTATTGAGGGAATGAAGTTTACCCAATGCTATTCCGGAACAACTGTTAGTGCTCCCTCTCGTGCTAGTTTGGTCACAGGTCTGCACTCGGGACATACACCAATAAGGGGAAATAAAGAAATAAAGCCCGAAGGGCAGTCTCCTATACCACAGGGAACCAATACCATTTTCAAAATATTTAAGGATGCAGGATATACTACAGGTGTTTTTGGGAAGTGGGGCTTGGGTTCACCCGGTTCGGGGGGTGATCCTGATAAACAAAATGTCGACGATTTTTTCGGGTACAATTGTCAGTTGTTAGCTCATAATTATTATCCCGATCACCTTTGGCACAATAATCGACGAATAGAATTGCCGGAAAATGAGGATGAAAAGTTTGGTGTTTATTCACAAGATCTCATTCAGGAAAAATGTCTTGATTTTATCGATCGGAACAATAACAATCCTTTCTTTTTGTTTGTGCCATGTATTTTGCCTCATGCCGAATTGATAGTACCCGAAGACAGCATTATCCAAAAATTTAGAGGACAATATACAGAACATCCATACATAGGAATTGATTCCGGGACAGTTTTCAGAAAAGGTGGATATTGTTCGCAAACGCACCCTAGGGCAACATCTGCAGCAATGGTCTACCGATTCGATGTATACGTAGGGCAGATTGTTCAGAAACTGAAAGACCTAGACCTATACGACAATACGCTGATCATTGTTACCAGCGATAATGGGCCTCATTCGGAAGGTGGCGCCGATCCCGACTTTTTCAATAGCAACGGTTTATTTAAAGGTCATAAGCGCGATCTATATGAAGGAGGTATCCGTGTGCCAATGATTGCTACATGGAAAAGAAAAATAGAGGCAGGAACGAGTAACAATTTTATCTGCGCATTTTGGGACATGATGCCGACCTTTGCAGAGATACTACAAGTTCCTAAGCCTTGTACAGATGGCGTAAGTCTTTTGCCGACATTTTTAGGATTCGGTAAACAGATTAATCATGATTATCTTTATTTCGAATTCCACGAATACGGAGGACGACAAGCTGTTCGAAAAGGTAATTGGAAACTTATTCGTCAAAATATTGCAAAAGATGGGGGTGTATACGAATTATACAATATAGCATCCGACCCTTCTGAAAATCATAATCTGGCTGTTATATATCCAGATAAAGCGGACGAGTTGAAAGCAATTATAGAAGAAGCTCATTCGTACAATTCCGATTGGCCATTAAAGGGTGTGGATAATTGATTTGAATTAATCGTTTATATCTAAGACTATAGAACATGAAACAACTATTATCTTTCATTTGTCTAATTATTCTTTTTAGCTCTTGCTCACCCAAGGGCACGTTCGAGGTAGGGGATAAAACATTCCTGTTGAACGGTAAACCATTTGTAGTGAAGGCTGCGGAAATGCACTATCCGCGTATCCCAAAAGAATATTGGGATCATCGGATTAAAGCTTGCAAGGCTCTTGGTATGAACACAATTTGTTTATACGTATTCTGGAACTACCATGAAATGGAAGAAGGAAAGTTCGACTTTTCGGGGCAGAAAGACATTGCCGAATTCTGTCATCTGGCGCAAGAAAACGGTATGTATGTTATCATTCGCCCCGGACCGTATGTGTGCGCCGAATGGGAAATGGGAGGATTACCTTGGTGGTTGCTGAAAAAGAAAGATATTAAACTTCGTGAACAAGACCCTTACTTTATGGAGCGCGCCAAGCTATTTTTGAACGAAGTGGGTAAGCAGTTGGCTAAACAGCAGATTACCAGAGGCGGCAATATCATTATGGTACAGGTTGAAAATGAGTATGGAGCATTTGGAACAGATAAGGCTTATGTCGCGGAAATCAGAGATATAGTAAAAGAAGCCGGATTTACAGATATTCCTCTATTCCAATGCGACTGGAGTTCTAATTTTGAAAACAACGCTCTTGACGATTTGCTATGGACAATGAATTTTGGGACAGGAGCTAATATTGAAGGACAATTTAAACGGTTACAGGAGTTACGACCAAACACTCCGCTTATGTGTAGTGAATTCTGGTCGGGATGGTTCGATCATTGGGGGGCTAAACATGAAACCCGTAGTGCAAAAGATTTAGTTTATGGGATGAAAGAAATGCTCGATCGCAACATCTCTTTCAGTTTGTATATGACGCATGGTGGTACAAGCTTTGGGCATTGGGGCGGTGCGAATTTCCCAAATTTTTCTCCTACTTGTACATCCTATGACTATGACGCGCCCATTGGAGAATCAGGTAATATTACGCCTAAATACTATGAGGTTCGCAATCTTCTGAAAAACTATTTACAAGAAGGGGAAGTATTAGCCGAGATTCCTGATTCAATACCAACAATAGCAATTCCTTCGTTCGAACTAAGTGAAGTTGCACCGTTGTTTGATAATTTGCCGGATGCAAAAATCAGCGAAAATGTTCAATCGATGGAATTCTTCGATCAGGGGTGGGGAAGTATTCTTTACCGCACCACTTTACAAGCTTCTACTCAAGAGCAGACTCTGGTAATTACAAAAGCTCACGATTGGGTACAAGTATTTCTGAATGGTGAAAAAATAGCCTCACAGTTAAAAGGGGAAAGCAGCATTAGATTACCTCCTGTAAAAGAAGGAGCTCAGTTAGATATTCTTGTAGAAGCAATGGGGCGTATGAATTTTGGAAAAGGAATATACGATTGGAAAGGAATTACCGAAAAAGTTGAAATCGGTATACAGGACAAAATGAAAGAACTGAAAAACTGGAAAGTCTACAATATCCCTGTCGATTACGAATTTGCAAAGAACAAGCAATATAAAAAAGAGCCACAATCACCTAAAAAACCTGCATATTATAGAGGAACTTTCACTCTCGACAAGGTAGGAGATACATTTTTCGATATGACAAGTTGGGGTAAAGGTATGGTTTGGATAAACGGATATGCTATTGGTCGCTTCTGGGAAATAGGGCCTCAACAAACGCTGTACATGCCGGGCTGCTGGCTCAAAGAAGATGAAAATGAAATCATAGTACTAGATATGGCTGCACCATCTCAACCTGTAACGAAAGGATTGAGACGACCAATACTGGATATGCTGAAAGAAAGTAATACATATGCTACACGCAGACCCGAAGCAAGTCTTATGCTATCGGGAGAGGTGCCTGTATACAAAGGCTTTTTTGCTTCCGGAAACGGATGGCAACATGTCAAATTTGGTAAAGAAATCGACGCTCGCTTTTTCTGTCTCGAAGCACTAAATTCCCATGGTGGAGACGATTATACATCCATCGCCGAGCTGGAAGTATTAGGAAGTGATGGTAAGCCTGTATCTCGTCAGCAATGGAAAATAATATATGCAGACAGCGAAGAAAAAGATGTTGCCAACAACGTCGCTTCTAATGTTTACGATTTGCAGGAATCTACTTTCTGGCACACGAGTTATTCAGGGGTATCAACAAAACATCCTCACCAAATTGTAGTAGATATGGGGCAGAATGTAAAAGTTACAGGATTCTCATACTTGCCTCGTGCTGAAGCCGACAGACCGGGTATGATAAAAGATTACAGAGTATATTTGAATGCAAAGACTTTCCCTACAAAATAAGACTGACTTAGGATGAAAAAAGCCCGATAAATAATAATTATCAGGCTTTGTATCTAATCTTAAAATAACTTTTATCGTATCCGGTCTAATGATTTTACTAAATTCTCATCTTTTTTAATCCTCAATATAGCTAAAACATTAAAAATTAAAGCTATTACGGGTAAAACCAATCCAAATTGAAGAGAAGAAAACGTTAGTTCATATTTCGCGGTATAAGTATTGAAGTACACGTAAAAAGTTACATAAAAAAACAAAATCAACAAGGAAGTCAATGTTCCAATCTTCATCTGTAATTTTCTTTTCTTATATAAGAATATATTGACCAATGCGAACAAAGCGCTCAGTCCGGCAAAAAACACAACACCCCATGTAGGATATTCCACAGTAAATAGCTGACCAATCCCTAACGATGAAAATGTATATGCAAATTTACCATCTCCTGTCAGTTCCAATAAAGGGCAAAAGACGGTTGCAGCCATTAATAAGGCAACCAGGAGCAAATATACAGACTGAATCCGTTGTATCATTAGAAGTTATCTTTATCCTTATTCGGATTTCTGTAATACAGCTTACCTTCGGTATACTCTTGAGCAGCTATCAAAGTCGGTTTAGGTAATTTCTCATAATAACGGGAAATTTCAATCTGCTCTCTGTTTTCAAATACTTCTTCCAGATTGTCGTTATATGAGGCAAACTCCTGCAACTTCTTATCCAAATCCTGTTTCATTTCCACAGCAATCTGATTAGCGCGTTTACCAATAATTCTTACAGTTTCGTATACATTGCCTGTTTCTTCCGAAAGGCTCATCATATCTCTTGTAACGGTATTGCTTGCCGCACTTGATTTTCTATAATCCATAGTTTTTTGTATATAATTTGATTATTTTTTCAATTCTTGTTTTACAGCTTCATTAGTGGCTTCATCAACTTCCTGACCCAATTCCTTCAAAGCCTTACGATAATATCCTTCCGATTCTTTTGTGTATTTACCATTTGGAAACATATTCTTATAGTTGAAATGCTCATCGATCAATTCCCTATAACGATCTTGCTTTTTCAGGTCGACACTATATACAGCCGATTCATATTTAGATCTTACGATCAACATCTGAAATTCTTCTGCAAACTCAGAGAACGGATAATTTTTAAGAGCTTCTTTAGCTGTCACTATACACGATTCGTAATAGTTATCCCTATTATAAAGACCCAAATTAAAATACAGGCGGGCAGCTAGAAACTCTTTATATGCAAGTTTTTCCTGCAATTTGAACATCAGATCCTGAGCCTCTGGCGCTTTTGCACTTTGAGGAAAATACTCTAAGAATGTCTGGAATTGCTGTATGCTCTTTATTGTACTGGTCTGATCCAGACGGGCATCCGGAGAATCCAAATACAGTCCGTATGCCGCATTATACCGGGCTAATTCCGCATAATCACCTTTAGGATATTTATTATAGTATCTGGTATAATACTGTGTTGCTGTAGTATAATCTTTATCGTAGAAGTAAGACTGAGCCAGGAGATACATAATCTCTTGCTCCTTGCTAGTTTGCGTATACGCCGAGAGAATCTCATCCAGCAATGTTATTGATCTACCGTACTTCTTTTCATCAAAATATTTCTTTGCATATGTATATTTCAATTCGGCATCACGGCTTTTCAATATTTTATTATACTCCCCGCACGAAGCTAATGACATAGCTAATAATAAGGCACACAGAATTTTGATTCTCATTCTATATAAAAATTAGTTTGCAAATTTACACAAAGCTTTTATAATTAAAAAATAAACTTTTACAATTATATATTTTTGAGATTTTCAGCCAAACATCGCAACTACACGCTTTATGCCTGTTATAAGCCGATCTACCTCTTTTTTTGTATTGTAGAATGCAATAGATACTCTTACTGTACCTTCTATACCAAGCTCTTCCATAAGTGGTTGTGCGCAATGATGCCCTGTACGAACGGCAATTCCCATTTTATCCAAAAGCATTCCCATATCATAATGATGAATGTTTCCTACCAAAAAGGATATAACGCTACATTTCTTTTCTGAAGTTCCAAATATGCGGATACCCTCGATTTTAGACAATTCGTCAGAACAATATTGTAATAACTCATCTTCATATGATTTTATTGAGTCAAGTCCAATATTTTTTATATAATTTAATGCTTTGGCAAGCGCAATCACATCCGGATAGTTGGGAGTCCCTGCCTCAAACTTGAAAGGAAGCTCATTAAATGTAGTACCTTTGAATGAAACATGACCTATCATTTCTCCTCCTCCCTGATATGGAGGCATCTGATTCAGCCATTTTTCTTTACCGTACAATACCCCTACTCCATTCGGCCCGTACACTTTATGCCCTGAAAAAACAAGAAAGTCACAATCCAGTTTCTGCACATCAATTACCATATGCTGTACAGACTGTGCCGCGTCAATCAATACCGGAATATCGTGGGCATGGGCAATTTCGATAATTTCCTCTATCGGATTTACTGTCCCAAGTACATTTGACACATGAGTTATAGAAACCAGACGAGTTTTAGACGAAATGAGTTTTTTCATTTCGTCTAATATCAACTCTCCTTTTTCATTTATCGGAATAACTTTGAGCTTTATGCCCTTTATCGTTTCTTGCAGCTGCCACGAAACGATATTCGCATGATGTTCCATAGCTGAAATAATAATCTCATCGCCTTCTTTACAAAATTGCTGACAGAAGCTATGCGCTACAAGATTGATCGATTCAGTAGTACCTTTCGTGAAGATTACCTCCCTACTATGTTCTGCATTTATATATTGCTGTACTACCACACGGGATTCTTCGGCCAGGTCGGTAGCTTTCTGGCTTAAATAATGTACACCACGGTGCACATTCGCATTCGTGGTGTAGTATATCTTTTCTATTTCTTCTACAACACACTTAGGCTTTTGAGTAGTCGCCCCATTATCTAAATATACGAGGGGATTGCCGTAAACGGTAGTAGATAGGATAGGAAAATCGGATCTTATTTTGTCTATATCCATTTTATACAGTTAGCAGTTAACAGTCAAAAGTCGACAGCATTTTCATGCTTGTCTCTTATAACTCATAACTTTTTAATTCAAAACTACAAACTTATTTACATACGGCACAGTTTCCACACCGTACAGATTCGCCTTTAAATCGCTTTTCAACTAAGTCGGCCAACCGGTCTCGTAATCGGGGAATACGCACATGCTCCAATACACCGGCTGTAAAAGCCTGCATCAATAGTAAACGCGCAGCATCTTTACCAATACCCCGGGAACGCAGATATAACAATGCTTCTTCATCTAGCTGACCTGTAGTCAAGCCATGAGAACACTTTACATCATCAGCATATATTTCCAGCTGTGGCTTGGCATACATATGGGCTGTAGGTGATATGCACAGGTTATTATTCGACTGATATGCCAGTGTCTTTTGGGCATCTTTTTCTACCAGGATTCTTCCACAAAAAGCGCCTTTAGCTTCATCCTGTAATACATATTTGAATAACTGAGTACTGGTACAATGTGGTTTAGCATGATCCAGAAAAGCAAAATTATCTACATATTGTTTTCTATCGGCAATCACCATGCCACAAACATAGGCTTCGGAATGTTCTCCCCTTAGCTTAACATGATAATTGTTACGGCTTACACCTGTATTCAATGTCATATTATTTACCAGCACATTGGATGCTTCTTCCTGATATACAAATGTATTGGTAAGGCGAGTTACTTTATCCGAATTTTCTTCCAGATCATAATAATCGACCATAGCATTCTTTCCGGCAAATATTTCTGTCACCTGCGTAGCTAAAAAATGAGTTTCGTCAACCGTATGGTCACAAATCAACAATTTAACCTGAGCATCATCTTCCGCTATGATTAAAATGCGACGATTTACCAAATAGTTAAATTCGCTTTTTAATATGTTAATCAGCTGTATCGGCTGCTCTACTATAACCCCTTTGGGAACATATATAACGAAGCCGTCCTGAGCAAACATAGTATTGAAAGCGACAACACCATTATTGTAAAGATCAGCTGCTTGCCCATAGTATTTTGCAAAGACATCGGGATTTTGTTCCGAAAATTGCTTGAAACTACCTACAAATACGCCTATAGGATATTCTACTTTGGGTTTATGTTCTTCATGAAACAAATCATTCAATACAAAATAAAGATTTGTAGTCATATTTGGAATTTCACATCTATAAGCCATATAAGGATTACCTGCAAATGGCACCCTGTTCAGATTAAGTCCAAAATCAGGCATAAACTCGGCGGCAACATCCAAATAAAGGTAATCTTCCAATTTCTTTGTAGGAAAACCTTGTCTTTGAAAAGCGTCCAAGGCTTTTTCTCGAAGATTATTTAACACAGCCGCCGATTTAGAATCAATCGTATCCCGGTACCGGTTAAATATATCTATATATTGTTGTTCTATCATTCTTGAAAGTCTTTAATTATCCAGTCATAACCATTTTCTTCCAGCTTTAAAGCCAGTTCAGGGCCTGCACTCTTCACTATACGCCCTTTGTACAGTACATGCACAAAATCAGGCTTAATATAGTCCAGCAAACGCTGATAATGGGTTATTACAATGGTTGCCTTGTCTTTACTTCTAAGTTTATTAACCCCCGCGGCAACTACGCGAAGAGCATCTATATCCAGCCCCGAATCTGTTTCGTCAAGGATCGCTAATTTTGGCTCCAACATGGCCATCTGGAATATTTCGTTACGTTTCTTCTCTCCTCCCGAAAAGCCTTCATTAACAGAACGCCCTGCAAGATCTTTATCCAATTCTACCAATTCTCTTTTTTCTTTTATCATTTTAAGGAAATCAGATGCGGAAATCGGATCCTGACCTCTATGTTTGCGGATTTCGTTAAGAGACGCACGCATAAAGTTTGTCATGCTTACACCCGGTATTTCCACAGGATATTGGAAACTAAGGAAAAGACCTTCCCGTGCCCGGTCTTCCGGGTCCATTTCCAAAAGATCATGGCCTCTGAAGTTTACTTTACCTTCTGTAACTTCAAAATTTGGATTTCCTACCAATACAGAAGCAAGTGTACTCTTACCTGCACCATTAGGTCCCATTATTGCATGAATTTCGCCTTCGTTAACTTCAAGATTCAATCCTTTCAAAATTTCCTTGCCTTCAACATTAGCGTGTAAGTTCTTTATGTTTAATAAATTTGCCATTATAAATTTTATGTTATTTAAATAAAATCCCGGTATTCTCCTTACTTTAACACTGAGATATACCATATGTTCAAAAGCCCAAAAGACTTTAGATCACAAAAATAGTAAATAAAAAAGAAAATAGCCTGCTTATGACAGGCTATTAGTTATTTATTAAATCTATATCTTGTAAGCAATTATTGATTTATCCAAATATAAATCTCATCTGCCACATAGTATTTCATTCGATTAAGGTTTATTAGTTTTATATAATATTAAAGTAAAGACTCAGCATTAAAAATCCAATTCCACAACCACCGGACAATGATCCGAGAAATCAACCTCATCCATTATCGACGCCCCTTTTAAGCGCTCCCTAAGAGGTTCTGATATGATGTGGTAATCGATACGCCAACCCAGATTCTTGCCTCTGGCTCCCGCCCTATAACTCCACCAGCTATATTTTTCCGGACTCTGGTCATAAACGCGAAAGGTGTCTATCAAACCAGTAGCAATAAATTCATCGAACCACTGGCGTTCTTCAGGCAAAAAGCCTGAACTTTTCAGGTGTCGCTCCGGATGATTTATATCAATCGGTTTATGACAAATATTATAATCTCCGCAGATCAAAATATTTGGTCTTTCTTTTCGCAAATCATCAATAAACAGAGAAAAGTCTGCAAGAAATTTCATTTTCACATCCTGACGCGCATCTCCCATCGTGCCGGACGGGATATAAACACATATTACAGTCATATCCCCATAGTCGGCACGCAACACACGTCCTTCCCTGTCGTATATATGCATATCCATCCCTACTTTTACAAGATCAGGCTTACGTTTCGTAAGAATACCTACTCCACTATAACCTTTCTTTTCGGCAGGATGGAAATAATAATTATATCCTAACGACTGTATTGTTATCAAATCGATTTGTTCTTCTATTGCTTTTATTTCCTGCAAACAAAAAATATCCGGAGATTCCTTTTCAAGCCACTGAAACAATCCTTTATTGACAGCAGCACGAATTCCATTAACGTTGTATGATATTATCTTCATTTTTCAATTCTTTTTCTAAATTAGTTTTATAATTTTTGTATTTTCACCTTCGCTTTCTTGCCATATCAATACGCAAAAAAATAAACAGCAGGATTGTAAAGCCCCATAGAGAAGAACCTCCATAGCTAAAAAACGGCAAAGGAATGCCTATTACCGGAGTCAAACCGATAACCATACCTATATTGATAGCCATATGAAAAAATAAAATACAGGCCACACAATACCCATAGACACGTCCAAAAGTACTCTTTTGCCGTTCAGCTAAAAAGATAAGACGAAGGATTAACGCCGAAAATAACAACAATACAAATACTGAACCGGCAAAACCCTGTTCCTCCCCTACTGTGCAAAAAATAAAGTCGGTATCCTGTTCCGGCACATACTTGAGCTTTGTCTGCGTCCCGTTCAAGTATCCTTTTCCCAGAAATCCTCCTGAGCCAATAGCGATCTTAGACTGATTAACGTTATATCCTGCCCCCATAAGGTCGTCCTCCATCCCTAACGTTACTTTGATACGCATTTGCTGGTGAGGTTGCATAATGTCAGTAAAAATGTAATCGACAGAACCTATTAGCAAAACACTGCTTATAGCAAAAACAGTTGTCAATAAATATACTTTCGACCAGTATTTTTTAGCCAAAAATAATAGATATACAGACATTGCACCGACAGCAACAAGAGCTAGTATACCAAAATCGACAGCAACGCCTGACAATGAAACAAGATACCCGATACCCATAATTAATATGAGTCCTAAAACGATATTACGGGCAGTTCCCGAATCTTTACGGAAACTAATTAAAAATCCGGCGCTTATTAATATCGACAGAATTATGGTGATAAATTCCCCTGTGGAAATAACGCCTATGTCTGTAGATGAATACTTTAGTCCGATAATAAAAAATACAATTAATGTTCCACCCAAAAACAATATAATACCGGGTAATCCCTCTCTATATAACATTAAAATGAAAACTGAATATACAAGAGCCGAACCTGTCTCATTTTGCAGAACGATCAAGAGCATAGGCAATAAAATCAACCCTGCAATAATCAGCAAATTCTTAGGTGCCAGCAATTTAAAATTATAGCTACTTATAAATTTAGCAAGCACCAATGCAACAGAAAATTTAGCAAACTCGGCAGGTTGTATCTGTATCGAATCTGTTATTTTTAGCCATGAGCCTGAGCCCCTTATATCTGTAGATAAAAATATAGTGGCTATAAGAAGTAATATAAATATGGCATATATGTAATAGGCAAGTATATCGTATAAATTACTATCCAATTTTAGTATTACGAACCCAAGCGCCAATGATGTCCCGATCCAAACCAATTGCATCCCGGCTCTTCCTGACAAGTCGAACATACTGGTGGCATGCTCGTAATTGTAACTTGCACCATAAATGCTAAACCAGCCAAACAATACCATTATAAGATACAATGCTATTGTAAACCAGTCTACACTTTTTTTTATATATTCTTCCTCTCTTTGATACATTCTATTTATTCTTCTACCGGAGTAAACGGCTCTATTCCTGAATCAGGTGCTATCGTGGATACCTGAGCAGGCAGAGGCAATTCTGAATTTCTTAAAGCCCTGTTCCAGTTCATAAATGTTTGAGGCAGGACTACCGAATTAGCCATATTTTCTTCCAAATACTTATCGCTTGCCGGAACTTCTCCTTTAAGATATTTTTGTAGCATCAACCGTCCTATAGGAACACCAAATCTGGCACCAAATCCGGCATTTTCTACAATTACAAAAATAGCAACTTTCGGATTATCCTTCGGCGCAAAACCCATAAATATGGAATGGTCTTTTCCGTGAGGATTTTCAGCCGTACCTGTTTTTCCGCAAACCTCTACATCCGGTATATTCGCGCCACGACAAGTACCCCCTGTAACAGCACGCGCCATTCCTTCTACAATAGACTCATAATGTGTTTTATTAATTTTTGTATCACGCTTATGCGTGTAAATGGAATCCAAAGGGGCATTCTGTATTTCCCTAACTACATGCGGCACATAAAAATGTCCTCTGTTTGCTATGGTTGCAGCCAGGTTAGCTACCTGCAATGGTGTTGCAGTCACCTCACCTTGCCCTATGGCAATAGATATGATTGTTGATGCATTCCAACTACCTCGGTATGCCTTATCATAGGTTTTACTGTTCGGAATAAACCCTCTTTTCTCGGATGGAAGATCTACCCCTAAAGCATAGCCAAACCCCTGATCAACCATATGGTTCTTCCACACTTCGAAAGCAGTCTGTACATCTTTATATTTTTTGCGGTTTCCAAGCATATTAGCAAGACCATAGCAGAAGTATGAGTTACACGATGTAGCTATTGCCGGTATCAAAGATAGCGGAGACCCATGCGCGTGACATTTTGGTCGCCCTCCCAACGGCGGATATCCTCCGGCACAGGAATACATCGTATTTTCGGTTATTATATCCTCTTGAAGGAACACTAACCCTTGTGTTGTTTTAAATGTCGATCCCGGAGGATACATCCCTTGTACAGCCCTATTTAAAAGAGGTTTCAAGGTATTATTCTCTAAATCTTTATAGTTTTTCCCAAAATTGCGGCCTAACAATATTGCCGGATCATAAGTCGGAGATGTAACCATGCAAAGAATTTCCCCGGTCGATGGTTCTATCATGACAATGCTACCAACCTTATTCTGCATGAGATATTCTCCGTAAGCCTGCAAGTCTACATCAATGGACAAAGTAAGATTTTTACCGGATACAGGCGCTATATCATTTTTACCATTCTCATATCTTCCCTGAATGCGTCCATGAGCATCCCTCAATAGCACCTCTACTCCTTTTTCACCACGCAGATACTTTTCATAGGATAATTCTATACCCGATTTTCCTCCATAGTCACCCCTTATATAGTAGCCGTCATTTTCGATCTGGGTCTTATTTACTTCAGCAACATAGCCAAGAAGAAGCCCCGCATTGTGATAATTATACTGTCGTAACGTTCTCTTTTGAATAAAAAATCCAGGGAATTTATATAGCTTTTCCTGCAATAACCCACTTTCCTGAATAGTCAGTTGCGTCATAAACGTCTGCATGGTATATGTAGAGTATCCGGGGTTCAACCGCCTATCTTTTATATCACTAATCCGTTTATTGAAATATTCCTTTGTTATGCCCAATGTTTTACAAAAATCCAGTGTATCCAGATCATGTACTTCTTTGGGTATATAAACTATATCATAAGTAGGTTGATTATATACGAGAATACGATCGTTCCGGTCGGAGATTATCCCTCTGGCCGGGTATAAGACTCTGTTAAAAAAAGCGTTACCATCAGCAGAATCCTTATATTCACTAGTCAGTATCTGCAAGTTAAACAACTGAACGATATATATAAGAACCACAGCGCAAACTATTGCTCCCAACACGTACTTCTTCTTTGAAAGATCTAAGTTGTTTCTCGCCATGAGTTTTTCTTTTTTAAATAGAATCCTTCAAATGCAAAAAGAAGCAACGATGTCAATAATACAGAAATAACTATTCGCAGTATAAGTATCTGAGGATTGAAATAAGAAAACGACTCTACGGAAATTAGAAACACATGGTGTACCAAAACCAGTAAGAACATATATTTTACATACGCAGATCCTAAGGAAGATATACTCGGCACCTGATCGTTATAATCATCGACTGTAAAGAACAGTTTCTGTACCGGACGGCTGACAAATCCGATCAATGTAGTAGCCGCAGCGTTTAATCCGGGAGTATTACAAAAAAGGTCGATAATGAACCCTATAAGAAATCCGAGAAAAGCGGCAAGACCTCTATTGCAACCTAATGGGAGTTTTAATACAAAATATATGTACACAAACGGGATTCCATACCCAAAAAGAGAGATTCTATTTAATATCAAAACTTGCACCAGAACAAGCATGATAAATAATGCAATATATTTTAGCGTATTACTTCTGAGCATTCTTTATTTTTTCCTCTAGTTCTTTTCTCTCTTCGTCTTTGATATTGATTAATTGAACATTCTTCAATGCACCAAAATCTGTCGATAATTTCACTTTTATATTGTAAAAGTTATCATTCGTTTCGCTTTTAAAGTCTTCTACAATTCCCACAAAAATACCTTCCGGAAAAATATCAGAAAACCCACTGGTCACAACAGTATCCCCTTTTTCAACTTTCTCATATTTGGGATATTCTGTGAGACTTACGTACCTGGGATCACCAGCTTCCCAGATAAGTGTACCTGCTGTATTTGAACTCAATATTTTGCAACTAAAACGGCTGTTTGGATTCAGCACAGATTGGATAACAGCGTAATTATCAGTAACATCTCTAATGACACCAACTATCCCTTGTGAAGAAATAGCTCCCATATCGTTCTTAACTCCGCTATTTTTGCCCTTATTTACAATTATAAAATTATAAACCTGAGAAATACTATTGCTTTCAACTCTGGCTGTAATATACTCTTGGGAGTTCTTATTTCCCAACGAATCATTTAGAAAAGCTGTTGTTTTAAGAGAATCTTTTTCAATACTGTACAGATAATCCTGAAGTCTTTTTACCTGAGATTGTAGTTCTCCATTTTTCCTCAATAACTCTTCGTTTTCAGTTCTCAATCCAAAATAAGAGAGAATACCACTGGATACAGCATGAACTCTTCCAGTGATTTCATTGGAAGAGTTAAAATATATACTCTTTTGAAAAGAGTTAGTACTAAAGATAAAATAAAAACAGATTATTTCAAGAAATATGAAAACAAACCATGAACTGTTTTTTAATAAAAAATTTATCAGGTTACGCATTATCTCATCTGCGATTTATATTAACCATACTAATATAAATTCCATTATAAGTTTAATAAACTGAAGGGAATTATCTCATCAGGAAGTTAAACTTTTCTATATTCTTCAATGCAATACCGGTTCCTTTAGCTACTGCATGAAGTGGATCTTCTGCCACATGAAAAAGTATACCAATTCTATCGTAGAATCGTTTACTTAATCCTCTCAATAAAGCGCCTCCACCGGTCAGGTATATACCATTACGAACGATATCAGCGTATAATTCCGGCGGTGTTTGTTCCAAAGCACTTAGAATAGCCGAGTCCATTTTTGACAATGACTTATCGAGGCAATGAGCCATTTCCTGATAAGAAATAGGAATATCCATTGGTAATGATGTCATTCTATTAGGACCATGTACAATAAAGTCTTCCGGAACATCTTCTTCGGGAAGTTCGGTTAGAGCTGCACCTACTGCTATCTTTATATTCTCAGCAGTACGTTCACCTACTTTTATATTATGCTGGCGTCCCATATATTCCTGTATATCCTCGGTTAAATCATCTCCGGCTATCTTTATTGACTTATTAGAGACAATACCTCCTAATGAAATAACAGCAATTTCGGTAGTACCACCGCCTATATCGACGATCATATTCCCTTCGGGAGCCTGTACATCAAGTCCAATACCCAAAGCCGCAGCCATCGGTTCGTATATCATATATACATCACGCCCTCCGGCATGTTCGGCTGAGTCACGTATTGCACGGGTTTCCACTTCTGTACTGCCTGATGGTATACAAATAACAATTCGCAACGATGGAGAGAACAAACGACTTTTGTTGTTGAACATTTTTATCAATCCGCGAATCATCTGTTCGGCTGAAGTAAAATCTGCTATCACACCATCTTTTAGTGGGCGTACCGTACGAATATCTTCGTGAGTTTTCCCATGCATCTGACGTGCCTGCTCTCCTACAGCTATTACTTTACCTGTTTTCCGTTCTAAAGCCACCACGGAAGGCTGATCTACGACAATCTTGTCGTTATGTATTATGATAGTATTGGCAGTGCCAAGATCCATCGCTATTTCTTGAGTAAAAGAGAATAATCCCATATCCGACTATATATTATGTATTTAGTTATTTACAAATTAATATCAATGTTTAAAGTGGCGTACACCCGTCATTACCATAGATATATTGTGTTCGTTACAATATTCGACAGACAAGCTATCCTTAATTGATCCACCCGGTTGTACAACTGCCGTAATACCTGCATTACCGGCTATTTCAACACAGTCCGGAAACGGGAAAAAGGCATCCGATGCCATAACCGCTCCTTTAAGATCAAAGCCAAATTCATTTGCTTTCTCTATGGCTTGTTTCAATGCATCCACCCGGGATGTCTGACCTGTACCACCCGCACACAACTGCTTATTTTTAACAAAGATAATAGCATTTGATTTTGTATGTTTTACCAATTTATTTGCAAAGAGCAGATCTTCTTCTTCTGTGCCCTGCAAAGGCCTGTTAGTAACTAATTTCAAATCAGTTGCCGACTGTATACTCAAATCCTTATCTTGTACTAAAACACCATTCAACAATGAGCGAAATTGCTTATCAGCGACTAATTGTTGTTTTTGCACTAAGATAATACGATTTTTCTTTTGTTCCAATATTTCAAGAGCTTCTTTATCATATTCCGGTGCAATTACTATCTCAAAAAAGATAGAATTAATTTCTTCAGCTGCAACTTTATCTATTTTGGCGTTGCTGATAATAATACCACCAAAAGCCGAAACCGGATCACCCGCTAAAGCATCTTTCCAAGCATCAACAACCGTTGGTCTGGATGCAATACCACAAGCATTATTATGTTTTAGTATAGCTACAGTTGTTTCATCAAATTCGCTAATTAAACTTACAGCAGCTTCAATATCCAGCAAATTATTGTAAGAAATTTCACGGCCATGCAATTGATCAAACATCGATCCAAAGTCGCCATAAAAAGTGCCTTTTTGGTGTGGATTTTCGCCATAGCGAAGAGTCATAGCATTATCTTCAGCATGACGGAATGCAGAACCGTTATTATTGTCCATATGGTTAAATATGGCCGAATCATATGAAGAGGAAACTGCAAACGCTTCTTTTGCGAAAAACTTTCTGTCTGAAATATCCGATACACCATTTTTTTTCTCCAACAGGTTCATCAATGGTTGATATTGTTGTTTGGAGGCAACGATTATTACATCTTTGAAGTTTTTGGCAGCAGCACGAATCAAAGAAATACCTCCTATATCTATTTTTTCGATAATATCTTCTTCACTTGCACCTGAAGCGACTGTTTCCTCAAAAGGATAGAGATCTACTATAACCAAATCTATTTCGTGTATATCATATGCTTTTATCTGCTTTGCATCTTCAGGGAGTTCCCGGCGACAAAGAATCCCTCCAAATATTTTGGGATGAAGGGTTTTAACCCGTCCACCCAAGATAGAAGGGTATCCTGTTACATCCTCCACTGCTTCGCAGGGAAAGCCTAATGATTCAATAAAACTCCGCGTTCCGCCAGTTGATATAAATTTAACCCCGGAACTATTTAATTTCGTTAGAATATGATCTAGCCCATCTTTATGATAAACTGAAACCAAAGCTGTTTTAATTCTTTTCTCTGAAGACATGATGTGTTAATTATCCGACTTTTTTTGAGGAACAAAGTTATAAAAACTATTATTATAACAGGCCGTTTTTAATATTATTTATTCCTTTAAAATATCACATTCTAAAGGGACTTGACTTTTCCTCGAAATTTTAGTTTTACAGATAAAACCGATAGATATTTTTTATATCGATTAATACCTGATTCCCAATTTTGTAATACTAAATATGAATAACTAATAACGCCCCTTTTCCAGAGGCTTTAAAACTAAACAGAAAAATAGAATGTAAATCTTTATACTTTATGACTTCATCGATAATTGCACCCTTTTTCTGGATAAATCCACCGATAAAACTTTCACTTCAACATGCTGATGCAGTGAAACAACTTCTGTAGGATCGGAGATAAACCTGTCTGTCAATTCAGATATGTGTACCAAGCCATTTTCTTTAATGCCGACATCAACAAAACATCCAAAATTGGTTATATTAGTCACAATACCAGGTAGAATCATTCCCTCTCTCAGGTCTTCTATGGTACGTATATTCGGATCAAATTCAAAAACTTTAATTCCTTTTCGTGGATCCCGGCCAGGCTTATCCAATTCTTCCATTATATCATTCAGGGTAGGCAGTCCAACCTTATCTGTAACATATTTATCCAGCTTTAATGATTTCTTCAAATCTTTATTATCAATCAGATCTTTTACCGAACATTTCATTTCTTTGGCCATAGCCTCTACAATATGGTAACTTTCAGGATGAACAGCCGAATTATCTAATGGATTATCCGCATCTGTTATACGAAGAAAGCCAGCGCATTGTTCAAAAGCTTTTTCTCCCATACGAGGAACTTTCATTAACTCTTTCCGCGATTTAAACGCACCATTCGCAGTGCGGTAATCTACTATATTTTGAGCTAAAACAGTACCTAATCCGGAGACATAAGTCAATAAGTGTTTACTCGCTGTATTTACATTTACGCCAACCAGATTAACACAACTTTCAACAGTCAAATCAAGTGATTTTTTTAATTTTGACTGATCTACATCATGCTGATATTGCCCTACTCCTATTGATTTCGGATCTATTTTCACCAACTCTGCCAGTGGATCTACCAAACGACGCCCGATAGAAACTGCCCCTCTCACTGTAACATCGTAATTCGGGAACTCCTCCCGTGCTGTTTTCGATGCCGAATATATAGATGCTCCATTTTCACTGACAACAAAAACCTGAACTAATTTTTCATATCGCAAATTGGTTATAAAACGTTCGGTTTCACGACTGGCCGTTCCATTTCCTATTGCTATGGCATCTATATTATACGTCGTCACTAGTTTCACGACCTTACTTCCGGCTTTAGACGTTTCATTCTGTGGCGGATGCGGATAAATAGTCTCGTTATGTATAAGATTCCCTTCGGCGTCAAGGCATACCAGTTTGCATCCGGTACGATAACCGGGATCAATACCTAAAACCCTTTTTTGTCCTAACGGTGGAGCCAGTAGCAACTGACGCAGGTTCTCAGCAAACACCCTGATCGCCTCTTCATCTGCTTTTTCTTTCGACAGATTTCCAAACTCTGTTTCAATAGATGGCTTGAGTAATCGTTTATAAGCATCTTCTATAGCATCGGCGACATAATTTGTAGCCTCATTGTCGTTATCTCCTTTGAGAAAACGCTTGTCTAACCGCTCCAGAGCAGCATCTTCGTCCGGCGAAATATTTACACGTAAAACGCCCTCCGATTCCCCTCTCCGTATTGCCAGAATACGATGGGAAGTGGCCTTGCTCAGACGTTCGGAAAAGTCAAAATAATCTCGATATTTATCTCCTTCTTCCTCCTTTCCTTTAACTACTTTAGATGTTATTACAGCCTCCCGTTGAAATATGTTACGTATAACATTACGGGCATATTCATCCTCATTTATCTTCTCGGCTATAATGTCACAAGCTCCGGCAATAGCATCTTTTGCATTCTTTACGTCTCCTTTTACAAATGCCCGGGCTTTTGCTTCTACATCTATTGGATGCTGTAACATGATAATATTAGCCAATGGTTCTAAACCTTTTTTACGGGCTATTTCGGCTCGGGTCTGCCGTTTTGGTTTATAAGGGAGGTAAATATCTTCAAGTTCCGAGGCATTCCAGCAATTTTCAATTCTGGATTTCAACTCCGGAGTTAATTTTTCTTGCTCATCTATCGATTTAAGAATTGTTTCCCTTCGTTTTACCAATTCATTCAGCTTATCGTTTTGCTCTTTGATTGCCGCTATCTGAACTTCGTCCAACCCTCCTGTCACCTCTTTCCGGTAACGGCTGATAAACGGGATCGTCGCTCCTGAGTCCAATAGTTCTATGGTTTTTCCTATTTGTGATTCACGAATATTTAAAGCTGATGATATTAAAGATATAATCGTCATAGTTTAGTTTTATAATTGGACTAACAAAGATAAGCTAAAGAAAAGAAAAGCCTGCTAAAAATCAGCAGGCTTTTCTTTATATGATATTGAAACGATTATTCAACAGGAATGTCTTTATTAACGTTTTTGCTTCCAACCAAAGCATAGAACAATAGGTAAGCCAATCCAACGAAGACAACCCAATAACTGGCAAAATAGTTACCACCTTCTCCCATATCAGCGACAGCACCTTGCAATAGAGGAAGAACTCCACCACCACATACCATTACCATAAAAATACCTGCCGCCATCTTCGTGTATTTACCTAAACCTTCAACTGCAAGATTAAAGATACCTCCCCACATGATAGAAGTACATAATCCGCAAAGAACAAGTAACACCACTCCTAGAGGAACTTCGGCTAACCCAAATGAAATATCGCTCTTAAAAACAGGCATTTCCACCGGAGTACTTGGCAATAGTATCGCAGCTAACACCAACACCATACCAATCAATGAAACTACCGTAAGCATAGACTTACTGGAAACTTTCGCTGCTACAGATGCGCCAACAAGACGACCTATAAGCATCAAAAACCAATATGTCCCCGCAATAGATCCCGCGGTAGCAGCATCAATTTTTAAGCTTTCGGTACCAAGTAGAATCAAGAAGTTCGGAATACCTACCTCTACACCTACATAAACAAAAATACCAACAGCGCCTAATATAAAATGACGAAACGACAATGCACTGTACTTGTCTTTTTCAGATGTTTTCACTTCCTTCTCAATACCCGGTTCAGGAATATTTACCAATAATAACACAATAAATGCCAAAGCAAATAATCCCATGGCGATGAACAATGCCGGTGAAGCATTGCTTATACTGGCATTGCTACCAACAAGATAACCAACCAATACCGGAACGATTGTTGCATTCAAAGAATTGAATGATCCTCCAATTTGAATTAATTGATTTCCTTTGTTTCCACCACCACCTAGTGTATTCAGCATCGGGTTCACCACTGTATTCAGCATACACATAGAGAAACCGGCAACGAATGCACCTATCAAGTAAACAAAAAACTCTTCTACCTGACCAGAAAGATATTGAATGCCGACACCTATAAAACCAACAGCAATAGCTGCAAGCGCAGTCTTCTTATAGCCGATTTTTTTAAGCAAAAGACCTGCTGGAATACCCATAAACGCATACGCAATAAAGTTGCAGAATGTACCTAACTGAGACATCCAGTTCGGTGCATCAAATTGCTCTTTTAATACTTTTGCGAATGGACCGCCTAGCCCTGTTACAAATGAAATCATCCCAAACAGGATAATCATCATGATAATGGGCAACAAATAATTTTTCTTTTCCGTACTCATTGATTCAAATTTAGATTAGATTTTTTATAGTTATATATCATTTTCTTTGTCATTCACCTTCCTTGAAGAATCCAAGGAGTAACTAAATTTCAACAGAACTCAATTACCCCCTGACTATCCTCTCGGATACTAGCGCATCCAATTCATGGTTGTTTAGGTTAAGTGAAGATTGTTCTTGTCAAAAAACGATGTAAAAATACTTATCTCTTTTTAGCTGTCCTTTCAAAAAAACATGTTGTACAACATGTAAATTTCCATTAAAATTCCATTTCTTTTTATAGCAATCTGACACAACATTCTATGCAGTACATATCTTTTTGATTTTGCGCTGCTTGCTTAACAAAAAGGACATACAGATTATCAACACCTTACATCCATCCAAAAATCTTTTGTATCAAAATATAAACAAAAACAAACATATAGTAACTCTTTGAAATATGGAACAAATCTTGATTTATGATTAAAATTTCATAAATAGCTTATTTATAGTATTAACAATATTTAATATTACTATTTTTGTCTGGAATAAGGAATTAAACACTATTTGACAAAGAAACGTTATAACTCATAAAACTATCATGGAATCTATTCGCAACTTGTACAAAATCGGTCATGGCCCATCCAGTAGTCATACGATGGCTCCTCAAAAGGCCGCTCTGATGTTTAAAGAGAGAAATCCCGATGCGGACTCTTTCAGGGTAACATTATATGGTAGCCTTGCTGCTACAGGCAAAGGGCACTTAACTGATGTGGCTATCATCAAAACATTACAGCCCTATCAGGCCGAAATTGTATGGAAACCGGAAATTGTTTTACCGTTTCATACAAACGGAATGAAATTTGAAGCAATAAAAGAGGGAAAAGTTAACAAAGAATGGACAATATATAGTATAGGCGGAGGAGATTTGTCCGATGGTTCCAAAAAAGTAACAGAAGACAGCATATATGATAAAACTACAATGAAACAGATACTGGAATGGTGTCAACAAACGGGGAAGACATTCTGGGAATATGTAGAAGATAAAGAGGGTAAGGAAATATATGACTATCTGGGGACTGTTTGGGAAACAATGGAAGCTGCCATACACAGGGGAATGGATGCCGAAGGACTACTGCCGGGTGGCTTAGGACTGCAAAGAAAATCATCGATGTACTATGTAAAATCAAGAGGATATCAGGGTTCTATGAAAAGTCGCGCCCTTATATATTCATATGCATTGGCAGTCTCGGAAGAAAATGCAAGCGGAGGAATTATAGTGACAGCGCCTACATGTGGTTCTTGTGGCGTTTTACCCTCGGTACTTTACCATCTGAAAACGAATCATGATTATAGCGATCAAAAAATAAAGAGAGCTTTAGCAACAGCCGGATTGATAGGTAATCTGGTCAAACATAATGCCTCTGTTTCAGGTGCCGAAGTAGGATGTCAAGGAGAAGTAGGAGTAGCTTGTGCAATGGCAGCCGCAGCTGCCTGCCAACTATTCGGAGGCTCTACACAACAGATTGAATACGCTGCTGAAATGGGATTGGAACATCATTTAGGACTTACTTGCGACCCCGTTTGCGGATTGGTGCAAGTACCGTGTATAGAGAGAAACGCTTTCGCGGCAACGCGTGCATTGGATTCATGTTCATTTGCTATGCTTTCGGATGGAAAGCACCTTATCAACTTTGATAAAGTAGTGCGCACGATGCAACAGACAGGACATGACCTGCCTAGCCTATATAAGGAAACCTCTATGGGTGGATTAGCTGTAAACATGGATTTGTCGAATGAATGATAAGTTGATAATACAAATCAGTAGTCAAAGGAGTTATCGCTCGTTTCCTCCGCTGGCGCACGGTCAATGATTAACTTAATGACATTGGACGCGCGGCAGCAAGGGTCTGAACTCAGCAGGATTGAAATCCTGTAGCGATTCATCAAATACAGATGAAATGTTGTATTAATTTTTATTGAATACATAATTGTTTTTTGATTGATAATTGCCCATAAAAGCATATTTTTGCAAAAACATTTTTATAGAATAATATATATGGAAGATTTTATTATCCCAATAACAATAATTTTAGTTACTGTATTAACCATTTTCGTAATTGTAGGGATATGGTTTTTTGGGCGATTTATCTTTAATCAGAGAGTTATAGAATGTAAGTCCAAAGAACGAATAGAAGAATACTTACATGATTTAATTTATGATTTTAAAAACCATGATAATAGATATTATTTTCTCAAAGTTTTAACATTGTTTACAAATTTATCGAATGATTTTTCAGAAAAGAGGAACGACTTTTGGACAACATACGGGCAAATTATTATTTGTGTCTTTATTGTTTGTATAATTGCCTTGTTGCTTTTGACAAAAGTGATTAGTGCTGAGGCTGGACTCCCGATACTTTCTGCAATATCAGGTTTCGCTATAGCAAAAGGTTCAACTATTAGGAATCAAAATAATGACAATTTAAATAATAATAACGGATAGTTTTCCCACGAGTGGTCAGAAGAAATTTCTTCCGACTATTTTTTTATTTACACATCAGATATTTAGTCTGTTATATTTGCTTGGTTGATTTGTTTTTGTGATCTTTAAATATTGTAAATCAAATAATTATGGCAATATCTAAAGATTCCCCCATTGGCGCGGATATTCATCCGTGTCCTTGCTACCGCAGACTTGCAACCTGTCTGTTGTGCATTAAAAATAAATTGTGAGTAGAAGATGTTCTGCTTTAACCGCCTATTCGCATAATTCCGCTAAAATTATTTTTTTATAGGGGCAGATTCTTTACTTTTGCATAAGAAATATAATACGTAATTATGAATGACATTAAAACATTAAACAAAGCTGCGGACAATATCCGCATATTATCGGCTTCGATGGTTGAAAAGGCTAATTCGGGACATCCGGGTGGAGCTATGGGTGGAGCAGATTTTATCAACGTGTTATTTTCCGAGTTTCTGGTATACGATCCTCAAAATCCCGCATGGGAAGGACGTGACCGCTTCTTCCTCGATCCCGGTCACATGTCTCCGATGCTATATTCAACGTTAGCATTAACCGGCAAATACAGCATGGAGGACTTACAGCAATTCCGCCAATGGGGAAGCATCACTCCCGGACATCCGGAAAGGGATATCACACGCGGAATAGAAAACACATCGGGACCTCTGGGGCAAGGGCATACTTTTGCAGTAGGCGCCGCCATTGCCGCCAAATTCCTGAAAGCCCGTTTTGGTTATGTAATGGATCATACCATTTACGCGTTTATTTCCGACGGAGGAATACAAGAAGAAATATCGCAGGGAGCAGGGCGCACTGCCGGACATCTGGGGCTTGATAACTTAATTATGTTCTATGATTCTAATGGCATACAACTTTCGACCAAAACGGCAGAAGTTACAGAAGAAAACGTAGCAGCCAAATATCAGGCCTGGGGATGGAGGGTTATCACAATTAAAGGAAACGACGCGACCGAAATTCGTGCTGCCCTGACAGAAGCCAAGCTTGAAAAAGAAAAACCTACGCTTATCATAGGTAAAACTATTATGGGTAAAGGTGCCATAAAAGAAGACGGCTCAAGTTTTGAAAACGAAACGGAAACTCATGGACAACCATTAAGTGCAGCCGGAGCAAGTTATAATAAAACAATTGAAAATCTGGGAGGTGATCCTCAAAATCCGTTTACTATATTTTCTGAAACAAAAGAATTATATGCCAAGCGTGCAGCCGAACTAAAAGAAATAGTAAGCATTAAATACGCTGAAAAGGAAGCTTGGGCTAAAGCAAATCCCGAGCTGGCAGATAAAATGCAGAAATGGTTTGACGGATATATACCAACTATTGACTGGTCTGCTATTGAACAAAAACCAAATCAGGCGACACGCGCAGCTTCTGCTACAATATTAGGAATACTGGCTCAGCAAGTAGAAAACATGGTTGTTTCATCTGCCGACTTATCTAATTCTGATAAAACAGACGGTTTCTTAAAGAAGACACATGCCATAAAAAAAGGCGACTTTTCAGGAGCATTCCTTCAATCGGGAGTATCTGAACTAACAATGGCTTGTTTATGCATCGGTATGACATTACATGGCGGTATTGTCGCGGCATGCGGAACATTCTTCGTGTTCTCAGACTACATGAAACCGGCTATCCGTTTAGCAGCGCTGATGGAACTTCCGGTTAAATTTATATGGACACACGATGCATTCCGTGTAGGTGAAGACGGTCCGACTCACGAACCTGTCGAACAGGAAGCACAAATCAGGCTGATGGAGAAACTGCAAAACCATAATGGACACAATTCGATGCTGGTTCTACGCCCTGCTGATGTTACAGAAGCAACGGTAGCTTGGAAAATGGCAATGGAGAACAAGTCGACTCCAACAGGATTAATATTTTCACGCCAAAATATTAATGATCTTCCCGCGAAAACAAATAGATACCAAGAAGCATTACAAACAGAGAAAGGCGCTTATATCGTTCAGGATGAAGATAACTATGATGTGATCTTGTTAGCGTCCGGATCGGAAGTTTCAACATTAGTGGACGGCGCTAAGCTACTTGCTAACGACGGCATCAAATCAAGGATTGTATCCGTACCATCCGAAGGCTTATTCCGGACACAAAGTAAGGAATATCAAGAAAGAGTGATTCCTGCAGGTAAAAAGGTTTTTGGTCTAACGGCCGGATTACCCGTCACATTGGAAGGGTTGGTTGGCGCTAACGGACGTATTTGGGGGATGAAATCTTTCGGATTTTCAGCTCCATATAAAGTGTTAGATGAAAAGCTCGGTTTTACAGCTGAAAATGTATATAATCAGGTTAAAGACTTTTTGAAATAATATGGCTATATTTTCCCAAGGTGAAAAACCAATCGGACTGGCCAGCGATCATGCCGGTTTCGAAACGAAAAAGTATGTAATACAGCTTTTTGAAGAGCAAGGTATTAAGTACATAGATTATGGCACGTATACATCGAACAGTGTCGATTATCCGGATTTTGCCCATAAACTGGGTCGTGCCATCGACAGTAAAGAATGCGACTTCGGCATTGCTATATGCGGTACCGGGAATGGCATAAATATGGCATTGAATAAGCATAAATCCGTACGCAGCGCCTTATGTTGGAATGCAGAAATCGCACGTCTGGCCAGAGCACATAATGATGCTAATGTGCTAGCCCTTCCGGGAAGAATATTGTCTCAACAAGAGGTTTATGACATGATCATTGCTTTCTTTAATACCGATTTTGAGGGAGGGAGGCATCAGACAAGGATAGATAAGATACCTTGCTAAATAACGACAGAAAAACTTATTTATTTTTCCTTAATGAAGCCGGTAATTATTTTGACCAGCTCTTTGCTGATGGGTGTATCGGGGTTATTATAGCTATTTTTAATTTGCTCCGTCATATCTTTTGTTTCGCTGATCTTCAACACATGATCCATATTCTCAATGATTACTTTTTGAGCGTTTGGATTAGCTTTAGCCAGGAGTTCCGCTTGATCTACTCCTACCTGAATATCTGTCGTTCCTTGTAATAGCAAAGCCGGAATAGTCAATTTGCTTATTTCTGTCTGTGGATTGTATTTAAACCAAGATATCATATATGGTTGCACACTTGGGCGAAATAAAGCGTTGAGATAGCCTGGTACATCCGGAATAGTTTCGCCATGTTCAAGTTTATCAATATACGAGAAAACCATATTTTTTATAGCTTCCGGTTGCCCTTGCAACTGTTTGCCCAATTGCTCTTTTAAAATGTCCGGAGCTGGCATGCCGGCTCCGGCTATAGAAATATATTTTGCTACTTTGGGATTATTCTGAGCAGCAATCATTCCTAATAAAGAGCCTTCGCTGTGTCCGAGAAGGATGATGTCTGAAAATCTTTTGTCTTCAGATAATTGATCTATCCAGGCTTTTACATCATCAATATAAGTATCGAATCGTAAATCTTCCTCTTTTTGTTCTACTTTGCTTTTAGCTATACCTCGTTTATCGTAACATAGGGTCGCTATATTGTTGTAAAATAAAGCATCGGAAAGCATTTTGTATGCATTGCTTTTCATGCTGGGTTGATTGCAATCTCTGTCAGTGGGACCCGAACCTGCAATGATTATGGCAATGGGAATGGCATTTTTACTATCCGGAACTTTTAGGGTTCCATAGATATCTCCAACACTTGTTTTCAGTGTGGCAGGCTCTTCTCTCATTAGTAATTGAGCTGATACCGTTAAAGATAAGAGCCAACCGATTGTAAAAAAGAAAATACTTTTCATCAGATTATTATTTTAAGGGATTAGAGTTATTACAATATAGTCTATTAGCCGGGATAGAATTTCACAGAATATTATTGCAACGGTGAAAGATATTCCTCCTGTTACACCTTTTATATTTGCTGATATGGTATAGGCATTATATTTTAATACGATAGACCATACTATAATAAGGATGCTAATGATGCTAATCGTGGCTATCATGACAAGGTTTTCTTTTACAACTTGCATTATTTCATGTATGTTAGCGCTATTTGGATCGCCTATGTGAAGATGAACATCAGGAAAAAGTCCAAACAAGGCCACCAAGATAAAAGGTGCTTGAGAAACCGCCATTGTTCCGGCAATGTCTATCAACCGGACGGAAGTCTTAGACACTATTCGGGCTGTAATATAAAATATCGAGGTCATCGATATCCAAGCCGATAATTGATAGCAAGCGTGCAATACGTATGGGCTTTCGGAGCTACTGTCAGCAATAGAAGGACCTATTATGCCGCCAAAATGAACATTTCCCAAATATCCGAATATCGATAATATAGCTAATACTATAATCCCAATGACCAGAGCTTTGCTTCCTGCAATGAATTTAAATGGGGTGAATAGCCATGATCTTAATGTCCTATTTTTCATATACTTTAATTTTATCGATTATGTCATCTAATAAATTTCTCACAGTAGGATAGCTCAAACCAAGGTCTTTAGCCATATCTTTCAGGCTTCCGCTATTTTTTACGAACTTGAGGATAAAATCCTGGTCTTCGACAGAAAGACGAGCTAAAACGGGCAGATCGTATAGCCCATGTACTTCTGTACTACAATTTTCACAAAATAAACTTTTTACTTTTAGCTGCTTTTGGCAACTTGGACAATTACAAGGTAACATAATTTGAATATTTTTTTACAAATATAATTCATTATTTAATAATATTAAAATAATATTCAATATTATTTATTTTATGATTGAAGTATTGTATGTTTGATATATATTCGTCATTTTGCAAAACAGTTTCTTATATTTGTAAAAAATCTTAGAACGTGAATATTGATACAAAAATAAATTTCATTTTGCCTTTCAAGCCTCGTCGTCCTGCGGGTGGTTTCAGGGTGATGTATGAATATGCTAACCGCCTGGCTAAAAAAGGATATCGGGTGCATTTGACTTTTCCTGTTAAAACACCCTATATGAAGTACAGGTTGCCCTATCTTCTGCGTCGTATACTATCAAAGCTGGAAGGATTTGATAGAGATAAATGGTTTGATTTTGACACTGGTATAACCATGTCGTATGTTCCTGAGGTCAAGGATAAGTATGTAGTGGATGCCGATGTAGTTATTGCTACATGGTGGTCTACAGTATTAGAAATGGGGGCATTGAGCGAAAGAAAAGGAAAGAAGATAAATTTAATACAAGGTTACGAAAATTGGGAAGGCCACGAGGATCTGCTATATTCTTCATATGACATGAAAAATACAATAAATATTGTTGTTGCTTCATATTTACAGAAGATAGTGAGTCAATATACAAAAAATAGAATTGAACTTATAGAAAATGGTATTGATAATGCATTGTACTATATCCAAAAACCGGTGGAGGCCAGAGAGCCTGCTACGGTTGCAATGATGTATTCTAAACAGGAAATAAAAGGCTCTAAATATGGTTTGGAGGCTCTGAAAATAGTAAAAAGCCGGATTCCTGATTTGAATGTCGAATTGTTTGGAATTTCTTCTGCTCCCGAACACCTGCCATATTGGACAAAATATTATCGCGATCCGGATAATCTATGTGAAATATATAATCGCAATGCCATATTTATTTCCAATAGTTTTACTGAAGGTTTCGGATTGGTTTCCGTGGAGTCCATGTTTTGCGGATGCGCTTTAGTCTGTACGGATATTGAAGGACATCAGGAGTATGCATTCGATAATAAAACAGCGTTATTGACAGACGTTGCTAATCCTTCGCAAATGGCTGACCGTATTTGTTATTTAATAGAAAATAATGAATACCGTATAAATTTAGCTCAACGGGGAAACTATTATGTACAGCGATTTTCTTGGGAAAATTCGATAGGGAAAATAGAGGATATTATTAAAAATATACTTTAATTAAACATTTTAAGAACATTTTGTGAATAAAAGTGTTTTAATAGTAAATTCGGTTTAATTGCGATTATATCAATAGATTAACGCAGTAGGCTTCCCAACCTTATCCAGAATTGAAGGATATTCCTCTTGGTTAAAATTTATTTTTCAGGTTCGCTAGTTAAAACTATGTACTTTAGTACAAGGCTTTAGCTTCTATAAATGTTTAAAATTCTTACATAAGTACAACGTTAATGGAAAATCGCAGCAGTACACATAATGTCA
>NZ_BAAHWU010000013.1:0-62741 GCF_054601275.1 Dysgonomonas reticulitermitis
AGCGCATAGTCACTCGTTTCTTCTTTTGCATAAACTGATTGCTCGTTAAATGTTTGTTAACTCCTGATTATGCAAAGGTAAAGACTATGAATATCTCAAAAAAGATGCATCTGACCGAATGCTTACACCGTTACCAACGGCACAACGACGCCTACAGTCAGCCTTCCTGCCGGAACTGCAAGCGGGAATGTACTTAAATGGAACGGTACGGCATGGGTATCTTCATCCGAAACAGGTATCACTACAGAGGCGGATGGTATTATCGGAAATGAGGTTGTCAACGCTACAACAGATGGCGGCCTTGTCCGTGCAGGTTCCGGTACGGTAGCCGACCCTTACACGCTGGGCATAGCAGACAATGCTATTACATCGGCCAGGATAGCTAACGGTACGATTAAAGCCGAAGATTTAAACGGTATGGGTGCAAGCTACCGGCAGGTGCTTGCCTATGACGGGTTTGGCTGGGTGCCCTCTACGAATTATGCCTCTCCGGTAACTATAACGGAAGCGAGTACGAGCACGGGAAGCGTTACCTCCGGCGGTTACAGCGACGTATATACATGGACCAGCCTGCAACCCGGCCTGTACAGCCTGCGCGTCAGGATGAACGGAAACAGCACGGCCAGATTCAAGCTGGCATCGGACGTAGCCTTCGGTACTTCCGTCCTGTTCGAGGTCAATGGCGATTCCGCAGACCATACGGCGGAGATCATGTTCAACTTTTTTTATACAGGCACATTAAGGCTGAAAGCGGATTGTACGGGCAACTGTCCGACCCGCCTGCTTAATTTATACCTGGCGCGGTTTTAATAAACTGAATGGAAAAAGTAAAGGATATGAAACGAGGATATATTATAAAACTTACCTTCCAGCCGCTTTTGTACCTGTGCGCAATAGCAACGCAAGTAAGTGCGCAGGATATACAGACGGCATGGCATGGGAAGGTCAGTATCGGGGATGTCCCGGTACTAATGAATGGGAATATCGCCTTACAGTCCGATGGCGAGTTGTTTACAAACAACGGGCGTCTGGAACTTGAAGGCAGCTACTATGGCGAATCCGGCTCCAGGGCTTACCGCTATGTCAGTACAGCTATTGATACCGGTATAGACGCATCCCTTTTCCTTGATGCTTCCACAGTCGGAGGCTCCACAGAAATTATCCCTGAATTTGATGAAAGCTGGGACGGTTCTCCTGTAGCGCTGGTAAAGGCAAGGCAGGCTATTACAGAATCCGGCACAGACGTTGACACAGATATTAACACAAAAAACGGCGTCTTTTATATCGAATCCGTCCTGCCGGATTGCGGTGACTACTATGTGCAGTTGCAGCATAAGACAGATGAAAGCAACTCCCTCTGGTCTGTCACCGGAACTACCACTTTACCCCTGATAAAGCAGCTCCGTAACCATACTTTGCTAATCAATAACAACCCTGCTACCAATGAGAAGCATAGTTTCAGCTATTATAAATGGTACAAAGACGGTAGATTATTGAAGGAAGGCTCCCAGGCAGAACACGGCGGTAGCTATTACACAGGTGGAGGCAACCTCGATGCAGACGCGGCCTATATGGTCGAAGTGACGGATGCCGACGGCAAGCATTACTTCTCCTGCCCGTACAACTATACCCCTAACGCATTGCCTGCCAGCGTAAAAGTTTACCCGAATCCCGTCAGCAGGGATAACAGCCGCGTTTATGTGCAGGTGGAAACAACCAATGAAAAGCTGCTGGAGCACGCGGAAGTAGAGGTTTACAGCTATACGGGACGCTATTACGGTAAAGTACAGGCTAAGGGACAGCATACGATCCCTATTGACCTTCCGGGGGAAACAGGCGTCTATATACTGAAGTTCAAATCAAAAGAACTGGAAACAGGGCTCAAGGCGGTAGTACAATAATCAATGGGCTAATTTGAAAATGTGCCGATGTGCCAATTTAATTAGCAAATTAGCAGATTTGAAGATGAGCAAATGGTGCAAAGCGGTAAATTGTTAGCCTATAGCTTATGGTTTTCGTCGCTTTGCGCCGCTAATGGCTAATAGCTAACAGCTAACAGCTTTTTTACTGAATTTAAAAACAGAAAGAAATGAAGAATATAAAAGATAGAGAAAATATAGAAGAACGGACAGGACAGCCCAAGATACCTAAAATATGCCTGCACAGGCTGTATCCGCTGTTGCTGGCCTGCCTGATGGGATTCCAGACAGCCTGCGCCCAGACAGGGGATAATCAGGAATGGAAGGATGATACGGAAATAATAATAAACGACAGCCTGCTGCTGGCTCAATATCTGGAGGATGCTTATGTCCCCCATGAGCTGAACCTGTGGATGGCAGGCGGATTATCTACATTAAACTACCGGCCGAATATTGGAAAGGCCAATACAGGTACGGGCTATGCCTTCGGTATCGGCTATACGCGCTATATAAGCCGGAACTGGGGTGTTTCCACAGGACTGGAATATGCCTTCCATAGCAGGAACATAAGCATCGGTAATGTAAACAGTTCCTACACAACTTATGATGCAGACGGCAACCCTATCGAGTACCGCTCTCTGGTAGACAGCTACAGGGAATACCAGCGTAGCGGATTGCTGAATATCCCCATTTCCTTGATATACCGCATGGGAAAGGATAACAGGTACTATGCTTCCTTGGGATTCAAGCTGGGCATTCCAGTTTACGGCAGGTACACGGCAAGCGGCGGTATAGTTACCACTTCCGGATACTATACGGATTATTATCAGGAAGAGATATGGCAGAACGACCTCGGCTACGGGACTTTTCCCGTAAGGACAATGGAAAAGCCGTTAAAGATGGGATTATCCTATACCGGAACACTGGAAGCGGGCATGAAATGGAATGTAGGTATTGGTGCAGACTTATATACGGGTGTCTATATAGACTATGGCTTGAATAATGTTGTCCGGGGATACGGAAAGGAGAGGTTTGTCGGGTATAATTATGAAAATCCGTCTGATCCTCATATCAACGGCCTGCTGGCTTCCGTATATGGAAGCCCTGGCAACAGGTTGTCCTTTATGGAGAAGGTATCGCCATTAGCCATAGGCATAAAGCTAAAACTTGCCTTTGCCATCGGTAGCGGCGACTTGCTGGCCGAAAGGCGGAGATACAGGGAGATGCAGTATTCCGGCGGATGGGACGATATCTATGGTTATCCAGCAGGAAATACGGATACCGGAACAAAAGACAGGTCTGCGGAACCAATCCGGATACGGATGCAGGAACGAAAGAAGGAGCAGGAACAGCAACAAACACTGATTGAAAATGATTCCGCAACAGCAGATAAACCTGTCGAATCTAACACACCTGCTGTACCTGCTATAAATTCAGTCGTAAAAGATATGGAAGAAACAGTTGGCAATACCCAAAACGATTCTGTAGTGCCCCCGACAGGTACAGTTATCACCGATACGACCGTGGAAATAAAAGGGACAGGGGAACAAAACGCAGGTACAAAAGGGTGTGATTGCGGTTCCGGCTTACCGTCTGTAATAATCATAGGTGGTTACAAGCTGGGACAAACCGCGCTGTCGCCCGAACAAAGAATTGTGCTAGACGGATATATCAACTTATTGCAGGCAAACCCGCAGGCGCATATCGAAATCACCGGGCATACTTGTAATATAGGCACGGAAAAGGGCAATATTCGTATGGGACAAAAGCGGGCGGATAAAGCAAAGGATTATCTGGTGGGCAAAGGCATATCATCTGCATATATCAGTGCATACAGCAAGGGCGACACTGAGCCTGTCAGTCCGGATAATAACGACGAAAGCCGGAGTAAAAACCGCAGGCTGGAAGTAAGGATAAATAAATAATTTTTGACAATATAAAGTAATAACTAAAATATAAAAGGACAGCAATGAAAAATATGCTAACGAAAATAAAGCGTGCATTCGCGCAAATAATCTGGCTGGCAGCGATAATGCTGCTGGCCTGTGCCTGTAGCGGCAATCTTGATATTAAGCAGGATTATGAATTCAAGGTTACTCACCTGCCTGTGCCGAAAAAGATAAAGAAAGGGGAGACCATTGAAATCCGCTGCCAATTGGAGCAGGCCGGATATTATAAGGATACCGGGTATGTATTGAGATATTTCCAGACAGGAGGCCGCGGCCTTTTAAGGATGGGAAACAATGAGCCACTTTTGCCGAATGACCTGTATGAATTGAAAGAAGATACATTCCGCCTGTACTATACCTCACAGTCGGAAGAACAGGCTGTCATCGACATATATTTTTTTAGTTCGGAAGGCAACAGCTTCATACTCAGTTTCAGTTTTAATAATGACAATCCGGAGGGGGAACAGCCATGATGACAATGATGATCGTATCGTATATCCTCAATTGGGTATTTATAATTTATTCACTGGCGACTGCGAAAACGGATGCAGAACTGTGGAACGAAGAAATAGAATAAGAATATATTAAAAATCAAAAATTAAAAAATTATGTTATCAGATTTTTTTAGAATAAACCTGCCGTATGGTTTGGCAAGAAATGAAAACGGGGAATGGATGGCTTTCAACAGGGAGTATAAACCGTTGGGCTTCAATACGACAGAAACATCGACAGATGCCCGTACACTGAAAGAAAACAGCAGGGAACTGCCCCTGTTCTCTTTGTTCTTCGGCTTAACAAACCGTTTTATCCAAGAAATAACGGAATATGACGAGAGCGCTGTCAACAGGGATGAACAAGGCAATATCCATCGCTTCTGGCTTTATAACGACAGTACCAATCCGATGAACCAGCCGGATAAAGATAATGAATATTGGAGTATCTATTGGAAGAAGCTGGAAAAGATAGCCCGGTTGAATGTGCATCATAACACCAGATGGTAATACGGGTTTCCTTACCGCACATCTACAATTCGGGGAGGAAATCAGGTGCCGGGCAAAAATACATTTGTTTATTTTTGCCCGGCTGCCCACTGTCTATACAGTAATTAACCGGATGATATACAAATACCAATATTTATATTGCGGGTCCAATGCGGTTTAAGGGAAAATAAGTTTTTACATTGAGATCCGTTATTCAAAAAACTTTAAATTAATTATCTATGTCGGTTGAGAATCCGAAAAACGGGTATGACGGCTATAACGCTATTGAAACAGATAAGGGCGTATTGCTGTTCTCCAGAACAAAAGGAGGTTCCAGGCTGTTTCACGACTGTATGGCTTTATTTATGGACAACCTGTACAATCCCTTATGCAACAATACTTACTTCAATATCCACTATATCGAATCGGATAATCCTTCACTGCGGGAGAAATGCGATATCGCCCTGAAGTTTCCTGATAAGCATCTGCCGTTACAATTTCCGCTCAAAGACGAATGTTTTACGGATACGGGTGTCCTGCAAGACAGCATCGGTATAAAGATAAACGGCTGGGAGCCAAACCCGGAACAAATACAACGGATCACGAATCATGTTGACGGCGTACATATTCCCGTCAGGGGGGATACCTTCCATATAAGTACGTTGCAGGAAATAGCCGGGGGGATTTCATATAACAGGGTTCTGTTGAACGGAGCAATGCCGGACTTCAAATACGAAAAAGAATTTCTGGAGTTGGCAAAGAAAATGGAAGGGTGTTCCGGCGCCACGGCAAATAAACTTATGCAGGATATAAGGGAGCTGGCTTCCGGTATACTGAAACGCGATTATCCGGATATCCGGAAAGGGGCGGCAATACCGCTCAAAGAGAGACGGTATGGAGAGTATGACCATCTGAGAAAGGATGGACCGGGCTGTTATAATGCCATTGAAACGGATAATGGCGTACTGTTATTTTCCAGGACAGCGGAAGGGAAAGAGCTGTTTCAAAAGAACCTGGAAATGTATCTGGATAATTTTTATAATCCGGCATACGACAATACTTATTTTAATCTTCATTATCTGGAATGTGACAGCGGCGTTTTAAGGGGGATGAGTGATCTAGCCATCAGGTTCCCGATGGTACAGCAGGCCGGGTTTCCACCTGACCGGAGCTTCTTTTTGGATAAAAGTGTATTGCAATACAGCCTGCAGGAAGCGAAATTCAGTTGGGATGCGGAACCATATGCGGCAGCCGGTTTGATAAACAATATGTGGGATGGGAAATATTTACCTGTGAAATTGGATGGGGATACCTGTAATATCAGTGTCTTGAAAGAAATAGCCTCCATGGAATTTTATTATTTCACAAGTCTTTCCGGCCTTGCGGGCCATGGCATTTTGGGTATCGATCAGATGCCCGGCTTTAGGTATAAAGATGATTTCAGGGAGTTGGCCGGTAAGGCATTGGATTTTTCAGGGCATATACATGAGTATAAGGTATTGGGCGCTATGCGGGATAAAGCCAATGAGATATTGAAACGTGATTATCCAAACATCCGGAAGGATAACAGGCTTTCTGTCGAAAATAAGAAACCGGTAGTCCATAAGTCGCCGCAAAATAAAAAAGGGCGTGGATTATGAATATGCGAATCAAATAATAATTGTAATTTTACAATGCTTATGAATCCTGCAAATCAATATCCTGCAATTCGGCGATGCCCGGGGAGCGATACCTTTACCACCAAGGTATTGCAGCAGATAAAATTAAAGAATCCCGAGCCGCAGATCGCGAATATTGTTTGCGGTACGGGAGAGCAAGCCTTGTTGCTGGCCGGGACATACAGGAAAGGAACCGTTACAGCCGTCGATAGGGACGGATTGTTCTTTCCATCTATCCGGGCCAAAGCAAAAGGGAGTCGTATCGGGGACAGGATAAAAACACATTTGTCCTCATATACCGATTTGCCTTTTACGGAAGAAAGCCTGGATTTACTGCTATCCGAAGGCGCCTTTGAAGAATTGGATTTTGGTAAACGCTTGTCCCTGTGGAGAAAATATATCAGGCCCGGTGGTTACCTGGCTATGTCTGAATTATGCCTGCTGACAGATAAAGAGCTTCCCGGTGAAGTGTATGATTATTTTGAAAATGCCTTTCATAACCGGGAGTTGGAAAGCATAGACTATCACCTTGCCCGGATAAAAGAAGCAGGCTACAGGCTGCATACCCGTTTTACCCTGCCGGATGAATGCTGGTACGGTTATTTCGATTCAATGAAAAGGGGGATGGGCAAACAGTTTGCTTCCGCTATAGAGGAAGAACAGGAATTTTACCTGACATATAAGGACTGTTTTGCTTATGTCTATTTTGTTATGCGCAGGACTCCGCTTATCTCCGGCAATTCCGTTTATGCTACTGTCCTGGATAAGAAACAGCGGGATTCCCTCCGGAACCATCTGATTGAGAAACTGTCCTGCAAGGAGTGTAACAACACATTACGCTATACCGAAAATTGGCTTACGGATAATATTGTCTACGAAAATCATGCGGAAATCCTGTCCGGATTCAGGGAAGAAGGCGGATACTGCGATTGTGAAATCCTTGCCAATGTCTTTTATACGGTTATGGCAGATAAGGACGAATAGTATTATCTGTGATAATAGAATAAACAAGAAATCCGGCCTTTCCAATAAGTTTCGGATTTCTTATTTTTCACGAGTTCACTTATTTTCCATACTATCCAATATTTTACCTATAGGAAATATAGCCGTATAGAATTCTTCGCCTGTATATTTACCGTAAGCCTTGTAAAATCCGCTGCCGTCTTTGTACAGGACCAGCAACCCCTGTTCCAGCCGGGTTTCAGGTTTTTCGAATGATTCTTCTTCATCCTCGTTAAGCGTAACAAATTCCCATTCCTTTTCTCCTGATAATAATTCAGCTTCGTCATCTTTCGATTGGTAAAATTCCACGCTGCTATCATAGAATCTGAAAGAGATGAAACTGTCCGGAGCATTGAATGCCCCGATAGCGTCCAGTTTTTTCCTGAGTCCTTTTTTCCAGGAATCGTCACAGGTGATGACGGCAAAGTCGCAGCAATCCCATTCGCTTTGGCAATTAGCCTTTATCAGTATACGTTCTGTCGGTTTTGATGAAAGTTCCATTGTTTTTTAGTTTTTTAATTAAACATAGCCGCCTTACGGCAAGGCTGATTCTTTATTCTTCTGCCCGGAAATATGCCTCTGCGCCGCATGCCGGATGCTTTGATAAAGCAGATTGTAGTTCTCTTCTTTCTTTTTGAGTTTTTCCCTGAATTTAACCAGGTCTTCGTCGGTATTCTCATCAAAAAAGAGATTATTCTGCTTTTGAAAACAGAGGTATTCCTGTTCCCGTTTCTTTGCTATTGTAATCCGGGCTTTGGATGCTGCCAGCTTTGACAGGCACGAATTGAAACCCGTATTCATTCCCGTTCTTTTATCGTAATAGGAATGGTAAAGCTCTATTGACTCACGAGGGTACAGGCATTGGCACCTGGCCTTCCTCCACCGGATGACCCATCCGTATTTCTCATGGAGATCCCTTGGGAGGTCGTAGCGGTGAAGGACTATGCGCTCACCGCCTTTCTTCCGGTATTCGATGGATATGATTACCCATTTGTCAATTTGGAGTTCCCGTTCAGCTTTAGCCAGTTCCCTGGCTTCTTCCATCCAGTCGCTGACATCCTCCTGCTTATGCTTTTTCATTTTGGTATTTTTTATATTTGACTTTTACTTTTGCTGCCGGCTTATATTCAAGAAGGGACCGGACGAAAGATAAGAACTCCGGCGCATCGAATCCGGACAGAAGGCGGTCGATTATATCCGGCGTGTCTTTATCCTGCTGTATCATAGTTGTTTTATGACTTATTTATCAGTTCATACCGCTATAAATAAGAAGAGAGCCTTCCGGCTCCCTCCGCTTCCATATTTTCTTCATTCCCGTGTTCCAGATCCCAGGCTTTCTTCGCTTCAATCCACTCCTGCCTTTCCTTTTCGAGCAGCGCTTCCGTTTCGGGTGTATAACCGGTAAACCGGATATATCCGCCATTCCAGCCTGTTGTTTTACAAATGATACCCGCAGCCTGGAGTTTGTCTATCCTTTTTCGGGCCATTTTCCCGCTTGAATAGTTAAGCCCCCAGAAATGATGTTCGCCACCATCGCTGTAATGGTCTTCCCCTAGTATCAACATTCCACTGTATTTTTTACTTTCAATATAGCTGAAGCGTGCTTTCCCGAGCGCCTGCCTGATAGCTTTATGGGTTGCCCCTTCGGGATGTTTGAACACCGGAGGTAATGTTCCTTTCTTCGCTTGCAGCTTTGGTATCTCTATCTTATATGGTTTTTCCCAGGTGCCGATACCCATGTTCAGGTAGAAGTTGCAATGGAAATAATCCGTCATAGCATCGCTATCATCAAAATTATATGAATTAACAAAGCGATATACATTGTCCATTACCTCGCGGGCGCGATCTGTCAGATCCTTATCTTTTTCTATATGGTAATGGTTAAGCTGCTTTGAGCATTTGCAGGCGGATTCTTTGGAGAATGCTTAAAAGTCAGCCCTTATCAAATAAATACCGATTGAATCATAATGCTTCCTGGTTACGGAGAACTTATATCGCGGGTAAGTTTCTTTCAGCCATATACGCAATATATCCACGACTTCTTCCGGGGATTGACCTTTATAGTTGCTTCCCCGGTAGCGGTACTCATTATAGACATAATCGGTATATTCTTTTGCCGATGCTTCCGCATAATCGCTTTCGTAGCCTGTGGCTGTATCTGTGGTACTCGTGTCGTTTTTCCATACGGCAAACAGTTTCTCGAATTCGAGGTTTATCTGCTGCATGGCTTCCGTATTCCCTCCCTTATCAGGATGGTTTTGGATTGCAAGTTTGCGGTACTGCTTTTTCAGTTCCGCAAGGCTGTTTATCGTTGTAAAATATTTCATATGATAATAATTTTGTTTTCAATTGATAGATGGGACCTGCATGGTTTTTTATTATCATGGACTTTGGTGATTTGACAATAATCATGCTTCGATTCATGGTAATTCATCTTTATTTATGATTTCAATCAAGTCCAATTCCCGTGACCGGATGAAGATACCGGGCTTGCCTTCATCGCTTTTGAATACCAGCCCGAATCCGTCATACCCATTGAGGGTGTGTGAAAAAACGGCCGTTTCCCCGGCTCTCTGATGTCCTTCCTTTATCCTGATTCTTTTGCCTTTCCAACGGGTATCTATATCTTTGAAAAAACTCATGGCTATTCTAATTTAGGGTTAAGACGCTAAGGCGTTGATAAAATACGCTATGTAGTCGCGTTCCAGTCCAAGGTTATCGCACGCTGTTTCCATATCGCTATACCTCAGATCATCCAGATCACTTAACTCCCGGAGGTTGCCGGTCTCATCATCAAGGTACTCCTGCGCCTGTCCGCTATCGCAGCCGCATGAGTTGCAGATAGCGGAAATAATTGATTCTGTCATCATTGTATTTTATTTAAGTTGTTTTATATGTATAATCTTCCTTATCCCTGTTTTCAGGTTTCATATCAATGGGTTAATGGCTTGTTATACTTCAATGGTCAGGATATCCGTAAATACATTTATGGCTTCCCGGCTTGAATGCGATTATTTAAAATTTACCGAACCCGTAAAAGAACCGGCTGCTTTTCTCGTCGCACTCTGCATCGAAGGCAACCATTTTATAATGCTGCCATGTGTGGAGTGTATAAGGCTCCATCTCCCGGATGCCGGGAAATCTCATCCGGTTCTTTTTGCAAAACTTTTTTGCTTCCGCTTCCGGATGATCTGTTTCCTTATTAAAAAAGAAAGTTTTCTTCTTATCTGCCGGAATATTGAATGTAGTGACCAATTCGTCGCTTGCCATAGCTATCGTTTAAATGATGGGGTTAAGTATGTATTTGCCAGCCTTTTGCAGGATCGAATGTAACCGCCCGGGATTCATCCGGGTTTCCATGATAGAGCAATCCTCCGTTCATTACCCGTTTGCCGGATTGGTCGTTCATTTCAAAGTAAAATGACAGGGGTGCGTGATCGTAGCAGAGGGTAATCACGCATTTTTGGTTTATCTCCCATTGCTTGAGCCTGTCTAAACAATCCTGCAATGTTTTATCTCCGGTTTTCTCCGCATAAGCCACTGCTTCGGCATATCTTGCTTCGCATTTGATTTCCATAATTCGTGTCTTTATTTTTTTAAGTTATATTGCTATAAATAAGAAGGGAGCCTTCCTACCACTCGTGACGGAAGGCTCCCTTCAATTCTTATTATCAGGAAACGAATACAGCCTCCACATCTATCACTTCTTTATCCTTAAACTGACAGAAGCTGTCGAGCGCTGATACGAACGCGACGTTCTGATGTACAAGGGATGGGATCGAGGTCTTTTCCGGCTTGTAATATTCTGTCGCTATATTGTAAAGCTCCCATGCCGAAATGGTATCGCGTCCTTTCATCTTTTTAAGCACATCTTCTGTAAACGCTGAGATTTGCGATTGATTCAGCGGGTAGTTTTCCACCCCGGCCGAAAGTGTTTCATCCGGGCTGTCATGGGCGACACGCAATGCTGTAAGCAAACCGATATAGGTATATACTTCCCGCTGGTTGATGCTCGTCCCTTTCAAACGCCTGATCCGCTCACGGTCTTCGGTCATCTGGGTTTCGAACCTGCTTAGCCACCCGTCTACTGTATTGAATAACTCCTCCGTGCTAACCTTATTTTTTCCATAATTCGAAACGATGCGCTCGGCGCTCAGGATACATTGGTTATGGCAAGCCTTCACACATGGTCCGATTGCAGCCTGGATACCGTCCTGGTGATAAGTCAATACAATCGTGGTGGTTAGCTCGTCAGTTTCGTAATCATTGATACGGATAGTCGCCCATATCCTTCTCAGGATATGGGCGACTACCGATTTCTCCCCGTGGGCAATTTCCTCTTTCTTCAAAACGGTAACACCCGGAAGATGCTTGCTGTTGTTATGCGCCGCGAATATTTCTTCGACATCATAATTAAGGTTGTATTTATTACAGATGCCTATTACATTTTCAATTGCCTGAAAATGATAGAGCCCGCGAAGGGGATTGCCTTCGTAATCATCTTCCATGTGGGTACGCTTCAGTGTCGGCAGATCCATGGTCTCTACTTTGTTTGTCTGGAAATCGAATGTTTCCTTTCTTGTCATCAATTCGTTCATAATTGTGATTTTTAAGATTGTTAAAAAATGATTTTTATATTCTCTTTACTGTTTGAGAAAGTTTAACCGATACAGGTTAGGATGCTAAAGCATTGATGAAATATTCTACATAGTCACGCTCTAATCCAAGGTTATCGCATGCTACTTCCATATCGCCGGAGCGGAGATCGTCCAAATCCCTTAATTCACGGAGATTCCGGATTTCGTCTTCGAGATACTCCTGCGCCTGCCGGCTATCGCAACTGCATGAGTTACCGATAGCGGAAATAATTGATTCTGTCATAATTGTATTTTATTTGAGTTGGTTATTTCTCTTTTTTTAAGTTGCTTTATATCTGCTATTTCCGTTTCCGGATGAATGCCAAAATCCCAGTCAACGTCTTTTTCGTCAAGGGTTGTATGAATATTACCACCCATTAGCAGGCCGCAGTGTTTTTCAACATTTTCGCGTGCCTTTTCCCGATTCTCCGCGTTCACCCGGAATATCCCTTCAAAGACGAACCTTGTTTTTACTTCATATTGTTTCATACTGTTTGAGGTATCTGAGGTTGATTAATAATGTCCAGGGGCTTACCATAGAATGAGTCAATGACTCCATACACCTGCCTGATGGAATAATTATAGCCTTTACCGTCCTCTTCCACCCTTAGCCGGAAACGGGGATATCCGCCTGAGGCTAGATGTAATCTTACATCGTCCTGCAACTCCATTTCCATCAGGCTGCCGCCTCCCTGCATGGAGCTGAACAGGCCGCAGGCATTACCTTTGGGTATTATTATTTCCGGCAGGTTGAAATCCGCTTCATATAGTTTTTGCAAATCTATTGTCGCGGCATAGGTCAGCAGGTTTGCCCCGCAGCAGGAATTTTCCAGTTCTTCGTAGAACTGTTCATAGGAAACCTGTTCCTTTCCGTTCCTGGAACGCTTATCCGGGAATATACCGGTCGTTTTCTCTCCGCGCCCTGTTAATACTTCTTTCACTTTAGCCGGGTTAAGGTTCAGGGCATCGACCATATCCCCAAAGTAGGATTCCTCGGAGCTGTACCCGCCGGACGATTCCAGCCGGTGCGAGTTGATACAGTCGTAATTGGATAACAGCTCTACACGGACAGGTATTTTACCTGTATTCCCCAGGAGGTCTTTCAGCGGATCGGAGTCGTCCCGGCTGTAGATAGCCTCTTTGATCCCTTCTGCGTTCTCCTCAAAGAATTTTTCGGCTTCCCATTTCTTATAGCCCATGTCAGCCAGGTCTCTTTTGAGGCCTTCCATAATATCCAGTACCGATTCTTCCATTTGCGGGAAATACCATTCGTCCACATCTTCAATAAGCGCATCGCCATTTTTTGCCTCGAGGCATTTTGCAATGGCGGCGGTTTTTTTATTAAGGTTTTCGTCATAACCGACATAGGCCAGTGAATAGCTTTCATCCATTAATCCGGTTACCATATCCATATCGATTTCTTTTTGTGTATCCATCGTTTTTATCTGTTTAACTGTTGTAAAATGAGAGAAGAGCAGCCTTACGGCTACTTTTCCGTGTTTATTTCCTTTATTCGATATTCCTTTATGTGTTAAATTAATGAGTCGTTATATTTGCCCTTCGCCGGTCTTTGCATACCAGCGTCACATAGTGCAATTCAATCAGCTTATGCCCGAAGCATATATCCGAACCGGAACCTACCCGCTGCCATAAACTGAATGTATAGTTTGCAAACGACCAGGAGAAATGGGCGGATAACCTGCCGGATCGGTTCCTTTGCAACAGGTTCCTGTTAAACTCCACAATGTTATCCGACAGGAGTATCATATTCAGTATATCCGTAAACGCGTTCACCGCTTTCCGGCTTGTAGGGTAAACCGGCCCTAAGAATTCTATCTGCATGGCTGTATTTGTTAATCGTAATTATCATTGAATATTTCAAACGAATTGCGTTCAATATCAAAGAAACTGCTGGTAACGCTTTGATAGGCAGGAGCATCATCCGTTATTTCCATCGTGTCATTTTCAAATTCAGGACAGGATGTGTGGTTGTCCCGGTAATTCGTAACCAGCAGGTGAGGATCGTCCACAGCTATATCATGCCCGTGATAACTGCACCAGGCCAGGGATAGATTCATAATCCAAATAGTTTATGATTACACTTATTATGAAAGCGATTCCAGGTATCCGGCAATAATATCTCCATGACAGGGATGCGGCTTACAGAAACAGCCCAATCTTTTCCCTTTAAGGGCATGAACTTTTTCCCTGAACTGCGGATCTGTCTGAATACGCTTATAGAAATATTCCTTATATTTTTCCAGTGTCGAGCCTCTGGCTGACTTATCTTCTAACGTAAACGGATTCCCGAAATATCCGTCTTTCCCTTTTCCGGCCCTGCCGATATACACGTCATATTCTTCATTGCGTATATTCACTACTGTTGTTTTTTTCATATTATGTTCTTTTTTAATGAATACCCATGTGGAAACCGTCATTTTTCAGTCCACAGGCTTAAAAGGGCGCGTGTACAGGCGGTGCAGGGCTTTCCGGAAAAATACCGGAGCGTAGCGAGGATGATTTTTCCCGGAAACCGCTTTAGCGGCTCCGGCCTTGCTCCGCCGTTAAGGACACGCAGGCTACCTTTGCCTGTGGGACTGAAAACGGCGGTCTTTTACATCTTCCCCTTTTTCCCGTTTATCCATCAAAAGGGGGAACCTATAATTATGAATGGGCTATCTCTTATTTTTCTATTTTTCCTTACCTTTACAGCAAGAAAAAACAGAAGGAATGACAGAGCGTTTTTATGATATAAAACATTTGACGACAGGACAGCTGCGGGAGTTGTTTTCATCCTACCGGAAACAGGGTTGGGTCGATTTTGAATACTATGAGCTAAGCGGAAGTAAGCCCCCGGTACTGGCGGATGCTGAAATTATCCTGAATATACAGGCGGAGAATGAGGAGAACTATTTTGTGTTTATGCTTGGACATGAAGACGAAAAGGACGGGGTGATGGTCGGTTTCGGACTGACGTACCATGAAGAATTTTCCGCCTTCCTGCATCTGCCGACACGGTTCCTGGATGAACTCGTTGAAAAGTACGGGCTGGAGAATTCACATGAGGAAAAAGATTATACGATTGCCGAATTCCTTGTGGAGGATTATAAGGGAAAGCCGCTTAACTGACCGGGAACAGATGAAAAAAGATAAAATATGCATGGAGAATCAGGTACAGAGGGTTGCCGTACTGATCGACGGGGATAACGCGTCCTCCGCTAAACTGCAGGATGTAACGGAACTGGCCGCACGCTATGGAAATGTCATTGTCAGGAAAATTTATGGGGACTGGACTAAAACCAGCCTGTCCTCATGGAAAGAGCCCGCAAGGGAGTTTTCTTACCGTCTGGTAGAGACGCTGTCTTATGTGAAAGGGAAAAACACAACCGATATGACGCTTGTTATTGAGGCAATGGATTTGTTGAATTCAGGAAATACGGATGTTTTCTGCATCGTTTCCAGCGATAGCGATTACACCCCTCTGGCTATGCGTATAAGGGAGGAGGGGCTTATCGTGATTGGATACGGTGAAAGTAAAACGCCTGCCGCTTTTGTCAATTCATGCAAAAGGTTCGTGTTTTCAGACCAGGCCGCGCAGTCCGGTAAAGGGGATACTCCTGAGATACTGCTCAAGAAAGAGGCGGACTTGTTTGATAAGGCATATGAACTGGCTGTCGATGGCAAGGAGGAAGTAACCCTCTCCCAAATAGGCATGGCTTTAAAAAGGATCAGGCCAAAGTTTAAAGCCAAACGTTATGGTTGTAAAACGTTAGGGGCAATCTATGAGAAATTGGACGGCTACGAGGTGATACAGACAGGAATAAAAGGAATTTATAATGTTGTCCGGAAGAAAAGTAGTTTACAGTGAGGAGCGGCAACCTCCTGTTTTTATTTATGAATGCCCTTTTTGGGATAATTGTTATCAAATAAAAAAGGTTATTTTGATAAAAAAACAACCTTTTACAACTACAGATAAGAATGGGGATTACTTTTTGGAAGCATCCAGTGAGGCTTTGCGGAATTCTTTCAGTGCCTTTTCGATTGCCAAAGATGTTTTTCTGGCGCGTTGTCCGGCTGCTTTATTTCCACTTTCTACCTGGGAGTTTGCATCTTTCCCAAACTCGGCAAATAGTTGGGCTAAGTTCTCTGTTAAATTTTTCATTGTTGTTTTGTTTTTACATTTAAAATTCACGCAAAGATAATGTCAAGTCTTGTATTCATAAAATTTGCATGCTGCTTTTTGAAAAAAATAAGCGCCATATCCTATGATGATGGCCTGAAAATATTATTTTGTATTTATGGTTTCAACAAAATCAAGCTTGATTAAATCCCAGTATTTCCCTTTCAGACACACCGGATCCGGATCGTTTTCAGCAAAATCGAACTGTGTGAGGTTATTAATAACTTCCTGCTCGTTTTCGGCATAAGGGTAACGTTCCGTATAGAATGAAAGCATCCGGTCGATGCTGTAGCTGTTTAATAACTCATGCAAGTCCCAGAAATCTTTTTTCCGACCGTTGCGGGAGAATATATCCAGTTTCATCGCTATAATATCCTCGACATCCGTTAGCCGGATATTGTCAACTTCTTTTACGGGGCGGATAAAAGGATCCGTGTAGTATAAATCCAGCTTAATATAATTAGAAGCGGATTCTCCTATATAGTAAGATTTTCCGAATCCGACCAAATCAATTTCCGATGTCGAAACATAAGGAAATACCCTGTCCAGATAATCCTTTATAGCCTCAAAATCAATACTGCCGTATTCAGAATCCGTAAACAGGTCAATATCGACAGACTCCCTGTGGCCAAGCTGCAAGCTTAAAGCTGTGCCGCCGACCAGCCTGAACGGTTTCAATATACCGGCCTGCATCAGTTTATTTAACGATGCGAGCAGCAAAGGCGTAATCGTGTTATAGTATAGCATAATCTTATACTTTTGATAGAAACTTATTTGCCTTGTCCCTGACAGAAGGCTTAATATCGGTATAAAAACTCAAAGCCTCATTTATAGTGTCTTTTCCATAGAAACGGAAAATTTCTGCTTTTTCCTGCTCGTTTCCCCGTTCAAAAATCCGCCGGATAACCGAGCGTTTATTTTTTACCCAGTCGATATTTTCTATTCTCGTATCCCAGAACAGGGTCGGATTTATCTTTGTCAAATCCGGATGATAGTCCTTGCACTTTTTCTTTTTTAAGAGAGCAATATCATGATACACCTGTAATATCATGAAAAATCCCTCTTCAATATTCAGGGCCTGTTCTATCTTTAATGCAAGCTCAGGATTCATCCGTCTTTTTCCCTTAGTTATTGCTACTAAAGTCTGCGGATATTCATCAATAGATAAGGCAAAGCGGCTTTTGGCCATCTTTCTCTTCTTTAATTCCCGGTCAAGATAAATACCGGGATGGATACCTTTTATTAGGTCTATTATTGGATTCATAAGAATACATTTACTCGTTTTCGTTACAAAGATAATAAAAATAAACACTTCTGTTTTCTTTATTTTGTTTCTTTTTTGATTCTGTTATAATAGAAAGGGCAGGCTTAATCCTTTCTCAGTAGCCATTATTTAACACACCAGCCTCTGGCTACCCCAGCTGATATGGAATTTCCCTTCACTGTCCTGTTCGCGGGTAAGCAGGCTTTCGATTACGGACATGGTGATATCGAACTCCTCGAATATCTCCGACTGTTCTTTTAGTTCACCTGATTTGATAAATTCGTTCAGCCGTTCCTTTGTCAGTACCAGGGCCATCAGGTTCTGTTCAATCGAATCTTCGTAAGATACAAAATGCACCCGCGTCCGGTCTCTGGAATCGAGCCGGATAAAGCGGAAGTAAAACTGTTCCATCTTCGGGATATTCCATTGCAGGGATTCGAGTATCACATCGTTGCAGGTCGGGATATTCGCCGAACTCTTCAGCGATTGCTGCGTACAGATAAGGATGCCGTTCAGGGTATCCTCAAATTCGGTAATAATATTTTGCCGTTTTTTGAATGTGACATCCCCCTTGATCATAAATACGGGCCTGCCGGGAAATTGTCCGGATATATACTGCCCGTACATATCCAAAGCGGCCAAAGTAGTACATCCGACAGTAACCTTGCCGGGTATCGCTTTTATCATATTCCGGATATATCTTGTTTTGCCGGGATAAGGATCGCCAAAGTAGCCGTCTATCAGGTTGGGAACGGAACAGGCTTTAATCAATAGTTTTATTTGCCTCATCAGGGCGCAATCCGGCTTCCTTTTTTGTGTCTCCGGTACTGTTATAGTATAATTCACATATCCGGCAGAATTCCTCGACAATGACGCGATAGACCTCCCGTTCTCCATCGGCGGGAGTTACCGGATGGGTCCTTACCTCATATTTCTCCCCAGCGAAGTCCCTGAACTTGCGGGTGATAATCGTTTTTCCGATCAGGTCGAACAATTCCTCTTTATTGTAGATATCCTGGTTCTGCTTTTCAATGCCGAATACACTGGCCTTGCCCGGACAGAAGCAAGCCTTGAACAGGTTATGTCCCTGATAGGCGGGAAAAGGTTCACCGTAACAGTCATTGACCTTTCTTACAATATCCCCGCCTTTATCCTGGTGATAGATCCTGTCGCACCAACACATCATATTGATGGAGTTGTTATACAGCAGCTCAAACTGGCTGTATAACTCGGTGATGTGGTTCCGGGTGGTGGTTCCCGTATCGAGTATTTTGTAATTCAACCTTCGGAATATACTCAGCGCCGCTTTGGTTCGTTGTGATACCGGGTTGGTGATCTCATCCGATTCGTCGAATATCAGGCAAAATTTCCGTGAATGACACTTTACCAGCCTGTTCAAATCCCGTTTCAATTTACTGAGCATGGATATACTGACCACAAGGAAAACTCCTTCGGGGATGTTCCTGAAGTCCTTATAGCTCCGCAAGGTATAATACCGCTCCCTGTTCACTTTCAAAAATGTTTCCCATGTGAGATTGGTTGCTATTGCCGGGGCCAGCACGATCGCATTCCTTACTTTCCGGTATTTGAGCAGGTATTTCGCATAATGGTATACCGCCGCCGTTTTACCCGAACCCTGCTGCCAGTTCAACAGGGAGTATCTTTTTTGAAGGATCAGGTTCAGGTCATGTTTCTGTAAATTAGTAAACCGGCAAACCTCCCGTTCCTTATTGATAAACGTCGCGTTATCCAGATAGTCCTGGATTTTGGGATCGGTATCCATTTCAGAGAATATAAGGCTTTGTCTTTCATATTCCCGTTGCTTCCTGCTGATCAGCCTTTTTGCGGCTTTTATCTGCTTTCTTATCCCGGGAGTATATTCGGGAGGAACCGGAAGACTTTCCCTGCCCAGGACGAGATCGTTTATACCTGCAAAGCGGTGCTTTATCCCATCCAGCAGGCGGGGAGCATATTGCTTCAACCTGAAACCATAAGCCGTCTTAACCAAAGCGACCTCTTTGCGGGGTATTACATATTGGCTGGTGATATACTTGCGGATGATGCCCAGTACTTTGGTCGTCGTCAGCTTATTTCTCTCCCATTCCCTGTACTGTTCATTGGTGCAATCCTCCGGAGGCTGCTGGTTGTGGAACTTGGCAACAAGCGCGACTGCTTTGTCATAGTGCTTTTGGAGATGCCTGTGTGTCTTCAACTCAAAGAGGTACTTATTTAACTTATATTCGAATCGCTCCAGTTCCTCCCTGTTTATCGAATGCATCTCCCTTATCAGGCTCACCTTCAGGTTGGCTTTGAGTATTTTGGCGGCATCGATCCGTTTACCCAGCTCTTCCCATGAAAGAAACTCCTCTGCATTGTACGGGGTCATTTCAATGTGCCGCGATTCACGCATAAACACCATTACCCTGGTATTGAAATTATGTACTCCGACTGAGGCAAAAGCATTGGCGTCCAGTTTGGCCTGTCCTATAAAAGAAAAATCACGGTTTACGGCCGTGACTTTTGTTTTCTCCCAAAATTCGTTTTGCAGGAAAGAGCAGGGGACGATTATCATCAGTATGCCTGCCGGATTCAGGACGGAATGGGCTTTTCCCATATAATAGAACTGGGATAGCTGCCTGTCTGTTTCCAGATTGAACGGCGGGTTTCCAATGATCATATCAAAGCGTTTATCCGGCTTGTATTGGACAATGTCGCATTTTTCGATATGGGCGTCGGGATATAAGTAACGGGCGACTGAAACAGCCTTGCCGTCGATATCGAAACCATATATATTATGTTGGTTCGGCAGATGGTTAAAGAAATTCCCCATACCGCAGCACATATCGAGTACCATATCCGATTCTCCGGGCTTTATCAATCCGGCCATATCCCTGCAAATCTCGTGCGGCGTAAAGAACTGGCCCATCTCGAATTCTTTCTTTGCCTGGGAATATGCATGATAGCTGGCAAAATCTTCCTGCTTGAAGTTATGCAGCCCGCCGACGCCTGTGTAGCAGTTGTAGATAGTTTCAGGCGGCAACTCATTCTTGACTGTGCCGATGGAGAATAAAATTTTCTCATTGATTTCCGCCCGCCTGTCCTGCGGTATCTGTTGGGGAATTATCCGGTACATAATGGTTTTGTTTAAAGGTTAGTCTTCATCGTTTCTTAATTCAAGCGTATCCAGTTTCAGTTTATAGAAACAGGCGTCTGCCGTTTTAGTATCTTTAAACTTGACGTCGATACGCCCGTTCCTGAAGAATTTCATTTCTTCGGCATTGCTTATTGACAAAGTATATGGGCTTGAGATGTCCACATTATCGTCATCGAACCGGATTATCATGGATGTGCCTCCATGCAGGGTATTATCCGCGCCGAAGGCTATCCCGGCGCACAGGTCTTCGAGCTCCTTCCGGTAGTTATAATGCAGTTTGTTCTTCTCTGTCCAGAATGTATCGAAGCTGATTACATCGGGAAATACGATTTTGTCTTTCTTCAGTTCGGGTTTCACCTTGCTCCAGCGGCCGGGACTTACCGCGTGAAGGAATCTCCTGATCAGTTCATCTTCCGCCGTATCCCGGAAGCTGCGTCCTCCCAGATGTTCGATTACCTGGTCCACATAGCTTTGATAAAGCGGACGGAATCCCACCGGTAGCTTCTCCTTATCTATTTCAGGATATGGCGCCGACACGTTATATGTGTTGTTAAAATAGGCGACGATCGATTTGGCAAAAGCCAGTACGGCGTTGTAGTTCTTTTCAGCCAGTTTGTCGATGTCGTCAAACGGCTTGAATTCAAATTCCGTATAGTCCGTCCTGATAGTTTCATAACCGCGGTACGGTTCATGCATTTTGACTTTCCCGTTGGCCAGGTAGGTCACTTTATGGCTTTCCGTGTATTTGGCGGCTTCCCCGGCAAATATGTTGTACCAGCGGCCGATTTCATCCAGGCTGCGGTAGAGGCTTGCCTGTTGCCTTTCGCAGAATATGCGGTCTGCATCGGATATTTTCTCCTCGTTACGGATTTGAATTTTGTAGATTGAAGAAAGCAGGTCCAGTTCCGCACCTTCTGCTGCATTACGCTTTGTTTCTTTCTGTAGCATATTTATTTTTCTTTTTTTGTTAATCCGGCTTGTGGGGCCGGAGATACCCATAGCTACAGGCCGGAAAAGGCCGGGTCCAGGCGGGGCAGGGTTTTCCGGAAAAATACCGGAGCAAAGCGAGGATGATTTTTCCCGGAAACCGGAAGGCCTGACCTTGCCCCGCCGTTCAGGACACGGGAATACCTTTGCCTGTGGCTATGGGGATTTCCGGTTTTATTTGACGGAGCTTTTCCCCTTCATCTTTATGATCTCAAAAACCTCCTGCCCGGTGACATATGATGATAAAGGATGCAACAGGTCGTCAGCGGCATACATCCTTTTACTTTTTGTATTTTGTTTGCATCAGGAATAAATTAAAAGAGGAATGTTATGGAAATTGTAAATATCGACGCGGAACTATTTGAGAAAATGCTCTCGGCTTTTGAACGTTTTATCACCCGCATGGAAACCCTTTGCCGTTTACATGCCGGTAAGGAAGCCGGCGAATGGCTGGACAACCAGGATGTATGCCTGCTGCTTAGTATATCACAAAGGACTTTACAGACGCTCCGGGATAACGGCGCGTTGGGTTTTAGCAAGATCAGCCGCAAAGTCTATTATAAGCCGGAAGATGTGGAGAAGATCATTCCGCTGGTGGATTACCTGCGAAAAGCAGCCGTTAAGAAAGGGAAGCGGATATAATCACGAAAGGAAAATGTTAATCGTACCCCAGGTATGAGTTTTAGAATATAATATAAACCGGAAAATATATGGGTAATCAATTAATTACATCTGAAAATGAACGGATAAAATCATTGCTCCATTCATTGGATCGCCTCTCTTCGTCTTTAGAGCGCTTGTTTTCTGCCCGGAAGCCGACATTGAACGGGGAGAGCTTTTATACGGACGAGGAATTGTCGAAAAAACTGAAGGTCAGCCGGAGCAGTTTGCAGGATTACCGCGACCAAGGGCGTATCCCGTATATCAAGCTGGCCGGTAAAATCCTTTACCGCGCTTCTGATATCGAAAAACTACTGGAAGATAATTACAGGGAGAAGTTCAGGTAATTTCCGTCTGGTAAGTATTTTGCAGGATACTATGATACTGTGAAACGGCAGGCTATTCATGTGAAGCCTGCCGTTGGTATTATAGTTTGGATATGTCATTGGTTGTCATGTATCCCTGCTGTCTTATCCAGGCCTGCATCTGTTACCGGAGCGTCTTTTTTCCTGCGTATCATTAACCTGTCCATATCTTCCGATATTTTTTGTTCTGTGATTTGTGCATAACCCTGTGTCGTGGAAATATTTGCATGCCCCATCATTTTAGCGATACTCTCGATGGAAAGTCCCGCCGAAATCGCCAGTGTCCCGAAGCTGTGCCGGCTTTGATGGTAGGAAAGGTTCTCTTTAAATCCCATGGAAACCCCGATTTGGTTTATATCCCACCAGATCATATCGCGGACAGGCAAAGGAAATACAGGCTTACTGTCATCGGTGGTATTGTAAAGTGAAAGTATCTGCCCGGCTATCGGGTGCAAGGGTATAAATGCTTCTACATGTGTCTTTACTCGCTGTTTCCGGATATAGAGCCTGCCTTCCGCCGTTTTTCCGATATGGCGGGGATAAAGGCGGTGCATATCCACGTAAGCCAGACCGGTTAGCGACGAAAAGATGAAAGCCCTGCGCACCAGTTCCAGCCGTGGTTCAGGCATTGGAGTTTCCATTATCCGCTTTAAATCATTTTTGCTTATATAGCGGTGCCTGGCCGGTTCTTTCTTTTCGTACCGTACATCTTCAAGCGGATTGCTCCTCAATACCTCCTGGTCGATGGCAATATAGATAAGGCGGTTCAGCCAGGTCAGACTCCGGTTTATATAGGAATTCTTCCGGTTGTGCCCTGTTTTCAGGTAGATTTTGAATGATTCCCCGAACTCCCCGGTGATATCCGTAAAAGCAATATCTTCCATCCCCCTGGAGAGCAGAAATTCCCGCAGGTTGGTTTGCATAAGCCTGGACTCCCGGTGGGTTGAATTTGAGTTTATCTCTGTCGAACGAATCCGTAAACGTTCCAGTTCCACTGTACCTGCTTCAAGCAGGCAGGTAGGAATAGAGTTTATACCGGCTATCGTATTTTTCAAAAGTTCGCTGCTGACCGCTCCCTGTTGTTTAAGGATATGCTCATAGGTATTTATAATACGGTTACGGAACTCTGTCAGGCGATGGTTATCCCTTGCCGTTTTAATTACACCTTTTTTGGCGTTCCATTCTTCAGGCGGACAGTAAATACCTGTCGTGAGAACGGATATTTTGCCGTCGATGCTGATCCGGCACATAACGGCTGTTGTGCCGTCGGACTTTACTTTTGCCCGGTTGATATAGAATAACAGTTTGAATGTACTGCGCATGGTTTATAAATTTAAAGATTTAATATTCAAAAATTTAAAGGTTGACGGGATCAGGAGACTAAAGGATCAGCTTCAAATCGCCGGTTGCTTCTATAAACCTGTCCATATCTTCGAAAAGCTTCTTCGGGGTGACGCGGGCATAAATTTGTGTCGTCTGGATATTGCTATGCCCGAGCATCCGGCTGATCGTTTCTATCGGAACGCCCTCTTCGAGCGTAATAAGGCTTGCAAAGCTGTGGCGCCCTGAATGGTAGGTCATTGGCTCTTTTATATCCGCCAGAACCCGCAAGCCTTTCATATTCGCTTTTACCATGTCTGCCGATTGCATCGGGAACAGGGTATCCCTGTTTTCATCCTTGTATTTCTCAATCAGGGCGATTGCTTCGGGCAAAAGCTTGACACGCGCCCGGTAGTCTGTTTTCTTCCTCCGGTATTTGAGCCACAGGCCGCCCTCTTCATCCGTATACAGGTTCTCCCCCGTAATGCGGACCACATCCGCGTAGGATGTGCCTGTATAGCAGGCGAACAGGAACAAATCCCTTGTGAAACGGGTCGAAGGGTAGTTTGGGGGGATCTCCAGGTCCCGCATTTTCTCAAAGCTCTCCCGGCTTAATGCTTTCGGGGTTGTCTCTTTCTGTTTGGGCAGCTTGTAATGGGCAAAATGAAATTTCTCGGATAGGCCTTCCTTAAAGGCAATCTTACAGATTTTCTTCAGGATAGCCAGGTAATGGCGGACGGTATCCATCGAATATCCTTCGCTCAACACAAAATCCTGGTATTCCCGGATGAATTGCTCGTTCAGCTGCCCGAAGGCAATGTCTTTCATCTTGAACTTCTTTTGAATGAACTTACCGAGCGAACGGTGCGTGTAAACGTAAGTACTTAACGTGGTCGGGGCGACGTCGATTCCGATACGGGTCCTTAATCCCTCCATGTGCCGGTCGAGAAGGGTAAGCAGGGTCGTTTGCGCATTCATGCTTCCCTGGTATAAAACCTTCACTGACTCAGCGTCAAAAGGCTTATTGCGTTTCACAAGGCTGTCAAATGCATGGTGCACTGCCAATAGTAATTTATCTATTTTGGCATTGGCTTCGACCGCTTCATTACTTTTGCCGTCCAACCGGCTCTCGCGGGGATTCCACAAAGTGGGGGTACAGGATAGCTTGCTGCTGAACTGTACCTTTGATTGGTTTACGGTAATGCGTCCCATGATGGGGGCTTTACCCGATTTGTCTAAACTACTCTTTTTAAGATAGAGCAGCACTTTGAATTTTTCTACTTTCATACGCTTATGTTTTAACTGGTGAAATTACCTGTTTTATAAGCGTTCTTTGTCATGCAAAATGCTTCAAATCAGTGGATAATAAACAGATTGAGGTGCTATGGTTTACACTCTGTTACCTGTTTGTATTCCGGTAACAAGCGGCTAACGGTTTGGTAACTGAAATACCCTGATATTTTACAATTGCTCGCTTTTTATTCAGACCTTGAATAGTTGTCAAACAGCTAACTAACAACCGAATACCATATAGTTTCACCATTTTGTTTTTGCTCGCTTTTCTCAAAATTACTCACTTGGTGCGCACTTGGTACGCAAAAAAATACAAATATAATAATCAGGTTTAGGACACTTTAAAATTTATATATGGATAATGAACGTATGTCAATCCGGAAGTTTGCCAAGTTAATCGATCTATCAGAAGGCGCGGTTAGGAAAGCTATTAATATAGGGAAAATAAAAGACGGGGTAGATAACTCAGGAAATAGGCCAATGATAATACCCAGTATAGCCAGAAAGGAGGTTGAGGACTTAGGTATAGGGCTTAAATCAAAAGGCAGTTTCCTCAAAAACGGTCTGGATTTATCCAACCTTACAGATGAAGAAAGGAAAAATATAGAGGTTCTTACAGTCGATACGGCGACGTTTAAAGAATCGAAGCGGCGGGAAGCTTATTATATGAGTGAACTTGCCCGGCTGGAGTTTGAAGAAAAGAACGGGACTTTAGTAAAAAAAGATGAAGTATATAAGGAATTATTTGATTTTGGAAGCGAAATAAAATCGCGTATATTATCTATTCCGGATCGTATAACAGATGAATTGATTTCTTTATCTGATGACAGGACTGCGTTTTATAATCTATTTTACAAAAACCAACGTGACGCACTCGAAATATTAAGCAAATCGGATACAGTTTTAGATAAGTAACTAATTTTAATATATTATGACAGAATCAAATAATACGACAACACCGGAACAGGAAAGCGATGTAGCGATATTTGTTAGAAATGCCTTTTGCGCCGGGCTTGCACATGATGGGAATGATAACGAGAAAAAAACCGGAACCGAAACAGCAAATAATTAAAAGCCCTGATATATGAAAAAATTACCGTCAAACGATAAGGGGAGAGCCCCGCCCTGATTTTTTATGGTTAATAAATTATATTTCATCCGCCGTCCTTTGTTGTGATAATAAGGGACGGTATTTTTTTTATCGGGAAATGATGTTTTAGAAAGTTTTATTATATTTGTATTGTTATCCAATAATTGATTACGGTGGGCTCCCCTTTGGCCGGTATAAATTCTTTTCTTATGAAACCGGAACAAATAATAGATATAGTTTGTAAAGTAACTGAAATTAGTATTGATGAAGTGAAATCACTTAGCCGTAAGAGAAAAGTTATATATGGCAGGAAATTAGCTATCTCCTACTTAAGTACTATAATCCCAAATCCGGAATATCTTAGTACATATATCAATATTTCGGTTTCGTCAATATATTATCACAGGGCGAATTTTAAAAATGAGATAGAAACTGATCGGATGCTTTCATATCTCAAAAAACTATGTGATAACGAATTACAGTTATTACATAATTAAGGCTTCTTTTTTTTGTTCTATATATTTTATTTTTAATATTGGAAATACGCCCGAATAATACCGGGTGTATTTTTTTTGATGAGGAAAAAACAGTATATTTGTATACATCTATGTTCCATTTAGCAGGCTCCGTATTTATACGGGACTTGCTTTTTTTTATTCCCGGAACTAAAAGCCGAATTACTTAAGGATGCTTACAAAATGATAGCTATAAATTAGTGAAATGCCTATTTTGTCAAATACGGAGATAAAGCAAAATGTCAGTATTCGGGGTTTACATAGGGGAAATTCCCCTTATGTAAAATCAAAGAAATAAAGTAAAATGTCAGGATTTAGGGTATAGAGAAAGAAAAAGCCCCCGGATGAGGGGGGCGGGGCTCCGTGTCAAATATAAGCTATTACAAAGAAATGCTTACAGAGCCTAATTTTTTAGATAGATCGTTAAGGGCGTATTTTAGTTTATCGATTTCGGACGGGGTAAACCTGGCCGGCTTGCCGTTTACCGTATTGCCGTTTATACGCTGGTATAACCATGCGTCCGTTTTATTAAAGTATGTTTTTGCGATATACACAAGGGATACCGCCGGGATTATATCCTGTAGCTTTTGTTTCATTGCCAGCTCTGTAGCTTTAGCGGCCGTATCCTTTGCAGATTCTACCATACCCGCCGCAAATTGATCAGGATCTTTATTTATAAGTTCCTGCATTTGCCTGTCTATATTATTGCGTTCCGTGTCTGTATTCGCATTGACAAAGGCCTTTTTCAGTTCGTCTATTTTTTCTTTCATAGGATTTTGTTTTTTTATCCCCCTCCGGATGGGAGGGGGCTTTTGTTAATGTCCGATTTCTTTTAACCTCTCTGTAATGATCTCTATTTGCTCGTCAAAGTATTGTTTTAGCTTTTCGCCCCTGGCAGATACTTCTTTGTAGTAAGAGAGAAGAAAAACAAGTTCTTTTTCAAGTTCCCTTTTTTCCTTTTTCAGTTCTTTGTTCAACATATTAAATAGCTCTTTATATTTGACTACACAAATATAATAATGTTTTCATTATTAAGCAAGCGAAAGGATATGTTTTTTAGCAGAAATCAAAATATTTTTTACTCAACAAAAAAGCCTATCATATCGATAGGCCTTTATTTTTCCTTTATTATCACCAGATCGCCTAAATATATCGTGCCGTCCTGTGATGTGCAATGATAGGTATCGGAGCTTTTGTTATATTCCTGTGTCAACATCTTAAAGCCGGTTTTTTTATCCTCAACCAGAACACCCAGGGAGATTATACCGGGTTCAGGGAACAGGATCAGGCGGGGCGGGTGTGTCCTCATCCTTTTCTTTATTACCCTCCTGAGCTTTGACCGGGGGTGTAGGGGCGGTATTTATAACAGGCCGGGGCTTGGTATTGGTGGTATAGTTAGCCCCGTCTTTTTCCAGCCTTATTTTATTGCCGCAATACGGGCAATTGACGGTATTGTCTTGCGGCTGGGTGAAGAGGTCGGTAAATGGTACACCTAAAACAACGGCGATACGTTCTAAGGTATCGAGTGAAGGTTTTGTTTTACCCGTCATTATATTACTCATATTTGCTTGCGTCATTCCGATATCATTTGAAAGCTGCAAAGCTGTCATTCCTTTATCCTTTAAAATTTCTTTTATTCTAAATTCCATTATATATTTTTTTATTGCAAATATATAACAATATATATTAATAGTATATATATAAATGTTAAAAATATATTTTTAGTATATTTTTTTATTTGATTTATTTTTGTGTTATATATTTATACTATATATTTGCGTCTGTAAATTATAGTATAAATATATAAAATTAAAACGTATGGAAACAACAAATGCAACAGCAACTAAAAGACTGGAAGGGTTACAGGAAGATTCTAATAACGAAATAGACGTATTAAGGAATCAATTAGCGGACGTTATATGTGATCTCATTCACTGGGAATCGGACATTTCAGACAATAATAAGGATGAACATATAATAAACCTTGTTTCTTTAAGACAAACTTTACATGATTTGAAAGGGGAGGTTTATTAAAAAATGGCTTTTACACTTTTTTTACACCTTGAATAGTTGGTTTGTGAGGGTAAGTAATTGATAATATTATTGATATAATATATTTTGAGCAGCTTACAATGGATTAAACTCATGCTTGACAGAATCAAATTTTAAGATTTAAACAGTTTCTGAGTGTTTACTACATTATGTCTGAGTGTCTTGATTCTGGTTCCGTTTCCCCACCCCCATAAACAATGGCAGGAAAATGAATAATGCAATAAAAGACAATATCAATCCGCTGATTGTCCCTGCTGCCAAAGGAAACCAAAAAGCCTCTTTATATTCACCTATCATAAAAGGAATAAACCCAAGGACAGTAGATATAATTGTAAGAAATATAGGCCTTATTTTAGTATTCCATGCTTTTATATAAGCTTTTACCGGTTTTATCTGAGGATTGGCATTCCTTATATTATTATATTCATTCAGTATGTAAATATTCGCATTAACCGATATTCCCGCCAAGAGAATAAAAGCGGCAAATCCGCCTTGATCAAAATTCAAATCGAATATATAGAATGTCAGGAAGATACCAATAAACGAAAGGGGTATGATAAATATAACAACTAATGGCTGCCTTAATGAATTGAATAAAATACTCGTGGTGAAGAATATTATCACTATTATCAGCAATAATAACCAATATTGGCTTGTTCCTCCCTGGTCCCACCAATATCTGGAAGAATCACTTTCGGCCTTATAGCCTAGCGGGACTGTTTTGTTGAAAGACTGAATCGCACGTTCCATCACATTCCAGGCCTGCTGGTAGCTGCCGATGTATTCATATTGCAGGCAAAGGCGGTATTGCTGGTTTTCTTTTGCAATATCCTGGGGAACCTGAGCCTTTTCTATTGTTGCTATTTCTGTAAGCTTATACCCTTTCTCTCCAACTCTGCCCGGATAATTTTCCATGTTCCATATATCCAACTTACCGATTTGTTCGGGAAAAAGCCGGATAGGTTCTATTCTGCTATTATTAACCCAGTCTCCGGCATGTACATTCTTTTCAAACATCGGTGTTAATGAATGAAATAAATCGGATGGCAGGATATTTTCCTGGGCCAGCCTTTCTTTATCGAGGTTAAAGACAAATTCCATATAGTCATTTTTATACCAGCTGAATTTTGAATCTATCGTTACTTCTTTTATTCTGCGATGTTGCATCAGCGAATCCTTCATAGCCAACGCTAATACATTGAGATCGTCATAACTATATCCCAGAAGTTTTATTCTACTGGAGCCTGCCTGCTCTTTTACATCGTTGTTGAATCCGTCACCCAAACCGTATACGCTCCAACTTCCGCCTCCCAGTTCGAGCGCTTTGCTTATAAGCCTCGATTTCAACATATGAGGGAATGAACTTCGTTGATGTTTTTTTACAAATAATATGCGTATGCCGGCTCTCCTTCCACTTTCAATATTCGTTTCAAATTGCTTCACTTCCGGGTATTGTTTTATATAATCTTCCATTTTTTGTATCAAGGTATTCATCTGCTCCCTGGTAGAACCGTTAGGCAAGGTTGCTGCTATATTCAGAGATGTTTCGCTGCGCTCTCCGGATGAATATGACCCATTCTTTACTTTTTGCGCGAATAAGCGCATCGTTCCGCCAAGCACAACATCAGAAACCGGTTTTATAGATTCTTTATAGAATGCCGAACCTAATGTTTTGTTGTAAAAATCACCCCAAAAGCCCAATTCTTTATCTTCACTTATAGTGAGGTAATCCCTTTCGGCTTTCTTCTCAATTTTTTCAGGCAGGAGAAAAACAGGCAATCCAAAAGCAAATATAAGGATTACGGCAAACCATACTCTTTTGCGGTACATGAACATAATAACTTTCTCGTAGATACGGTTGAAAATTATCAATGAATTCCTGTTTTTGATCAAGCGAATTACTTTGTTCTTACTGAAATTTCGATTCTTTTTCTTTTTTACGATATTGAGTTTGTCTATTAAGGCGGGAACCAAAAATAAAGCAGTAAATAGCGACACGACCAGATTTATCATAATTACCCATACAAAATCCAATAAATTGAGCCGGACGCCCTCATCCATAAAAAATATGATAACCAAGGCTCCCATTGTTGTAATAGTAGCGGTAAGTATAGCAAAAAACGCCTTTTTGTTACCCCGTTGGATAATCTGGTCAGACATTATAATTGCATTATCGATGATTAACGTTAACGAGATTGTCAATCCGGCCAAAGAAAACATCTGTAGCTCTATTTTCAATAAATAATAAAAAATAACCCCAACAGAGATATTTGCGATTAATGAAAATATGATAAGAAGCGAATATTTCAAATTTCGATAAATAACAAAAACGAAGCATAAGAGAATCAATACCGTAAGTCCCGAACGGAAATATATCTTGCTCATTTCGTCCTTTATATATTCGCTTGCATCATACGATAGATGAAATTCATAACCGGATGGTAAAGATTCTTCGAGTTCGGCCATTAGTTGTTGGACTTGATTGCTCAGTTTTAATTGATTAGCGGCATCTTCGGCAGTAAGCGATAAATAAATCGAATTCAACCCGTTTATACGGAAATAGCTTGCAGTTTCTTCCTCTTCAAAACTGGTATTGGCCAGTTGATCCAGGTAAATAATCGTTCCATCATTATTTTTTACCTGAATTACAGCGGGATCGAATGGTTGATCTCTGTTTTCTGAAACAAGAGCTATACGAATCCACTGTTCTTGGTCTTCTTCATCGTCTATCTTCCCTATCCCAAGGAATTCCTTATTGAGATATGACTGTATCGCTGATTTTATGTCATTGACAGAAACTTTATAGTTTTGTAATTGTACAAAATCATATTCAAGTTTATAAATCATTCTGCCGCCACCTGTAACATCTACCCGGTCAATGCCTTTTATTTCCGCTAATTTTGTTTTTATATTATTATCCGCATATTCCTGTATAAGAATTGGAGAAATAGGTGCATTAATTGTGTAACGGAGAAACGGATAATTCGCTTCTTCTGTAGTACCTGACATATTGATAGAAGGATAACTCACACCTGAGGGTAATGTCGGCCATGTTTGCCGGATAACGGTGGACATTTCGAATCTTGCCATATCGGGATCGGCATGTTCAGATAATCTTACTGTTATGTTGCCGTATCCGTTAGATGAATAGGAACTTATTTCCTGAACACCTTTTATCCGGCTAAGCATTGCCTCCAACTTAGAGGTTACTTCCATTTCTATTACCCTCGCCGATTGTCCCCACATATTGAAAGAGACATTTACTACCGGATGTTTCCTTGATGGATTAAGTTTTACAGACAGTTGGGGAACCAGTATCAGTCCGAGAAAGAGCAGACAGGTAAAAATAATTATAACAGAAAAAGAAGAAAGTAGCCTCTTCGGTTTTTCGGTTTCTTTATATAGTATTACGTTGTTTTCAGGCATATGTATATTCTCGTTATAACAAGTGGATTTTAATATTACTCTCTTATACCTTCTATCCGGTCAAACTGTTCGGTCAGTATCTCCTGCCCTAAAAAGTCGAATAGGGTCAGCTTGCGCAACTTATAGTAACTCAACCAATAATCCCTGAGGGTTAGAATATAGTTTTGATGTGCATTTTTTTGTCTATCTAAAGACAGGGTCAGGCTATTCAGGTCTGCTTTGCCTATAATAAACCGCTCTTTGGTCACATTATAAGCTATTGTCGCCAGGTTCAGCGCTTCTTCTGCGCTGCTGATCAGGTTCTGCCGGGTATTAAAATCATTAACAGTCATGATGACATCCTGCTCCAAACTCAATTCTTTTTGCCGGATAGAAATTTTAACCACATTCAGGTTATTACGTGCCATGTTAGCCCGGCCTTTGCGTACCCCCCAATCTACAAGAGGAATAGTCAGTCCGATACTTACAACGTCTTGTTGCAAAGGTTTTCTATAAGCTCCTGCAAAATTATCAGCCACCTGGTTGAACCCTACGCTGGCCGAAAAGCTGGCCTCGAAATTGGAACTTTTCTTTGTCCTGTCCACTTCTCTTTCAGCCTCGAGTATTTCCTGCCTGTATCCCATGAAGTCAGGGTTGTTTTCCCTGGCATACTGAAGCGCCATATCGGCTGATATATTAATCTCTTCCGGGCGTTCAGGTAATTCTAATATGACTTCTGTTTCTTTATCCATATTCAGGAAAGATACAAAGCTGAACATCGATCTTTTCAGATCCATTTCCGCATTCTTCAGAGAGTTTTGGGCATTTACTACATCGAGTTTCAGCGTTAATAAATCGGACTGGGATATAGAGGCGATTTTATGCCTTTCTTCACCTATACGGTAGAGTGTGTCGGATGAGGATACATTCCCCTGAGCCATATCATATTCCATCTGAGCCATAGCCAGAGAGAAAAAATACGAGATGACAGTCTCCGATATCTCCTGCATTGAATATAGAAACTGCTTTTTAGCTTTTTCATATTTGAGGGGTTCTATCTTTTTCTCCCATTTAAAGCTGTTAAATCCGAACAGTGCCTGGGAATACCCTATACGTATCGGTACGGAACTGAACTGCGAATAGGTATTGTCCCCGAAATTACGCATATAGCCCAGTTCCGAATCTATGAAAAACGTACCGCCGGTAAGGTCGAAGTTCTGGCTTATAGACAGGTTCCCATAAGTATATAAGGATTGTTGCTGTCTGTATACGTCAATATTGTTCTCCGAATCGTAGCGCCGTGTAAAATCACGCTGGTATTGAATAGGTGTCGCCCTTAAGGACAGAGAAGGCAGCCTGCCTGCCTTAAAAGAACGGTATTCCCAATAGTTTGACATATAGAGATTCTTCGCCCGGAACGCCTGCAGGGAACTGTCGGTGGCTATTTCGATACTATGACTCAGATCAAGCTTTATTGTCTGAGAATAAGATAAGACAATAAAACAATAAAGAAAAGTAGAAAGGATTGTTATTTTTTTCATCAGTAATATATTATTTCCTAAAATAATAAAGGAAGATAATCGGATTATCGTCTTCTGTGATTTCTGAAATTATTTTTTCAAGAATCAGATTTTGATTGTCTTCTTTTGGGAGATTATAAATTAAAAGTAAATCTTCTACGGAAAGGCTTCCTAATATATAATCATCTGTTACATCCGAGAATGGTGGGCAACAATAGCTCATATCATCATATAACGTTCCAATGTAAACTTTATCTTCTTTTTTAGAATATAATACCTGATAAAATTCCTGATTGACGTATATATTGAAAGAATAATATTTATTATTTTCCCAGAATGAATTTAAGCCATATGCATATTTAGATTCTCCTATATCATCTGTAGTGTTGTTGTCGAAATAGTTATCAGGCAAATTATATTTCCCAAAGTCGAAGTGATATTTTATATATAAACTATCGCCTTTTATTGAATATATATTATTCGAAAACGGCATAAAAAAGCGAATCTCACCGTCATAATGACAGAATGCATTTGGTGAATTATAACTATGTACGCTACCGTATCGTTTATCGGGCTTGAAAGGAAGTTTTCCTTCCACTGTGTTTTTATTTTCATTAAAAAGAAACAGATAATTATTTACCCCAGAGTTATCTTTCTCGTTGGAAGCCGTGCCTGCATAAATGAACATTTGATTCTCATCATAAGCGAAAGAATTGCCTCCTAATTTAATATTGTATTTTTTGACAAAATTTCCCAATAGATCATAAACTAGAATTTTGTCTCTATGACTAAACAGATATATTTTATTATTTTCCGCATCGATATCAAAATCGGTGAGTTGTGTATACTCTTGAGGACCCTGTCCAAGACTATGAATTTTCCAACATAATTTTCCTCCCATATCGAAACAAAATACAGTTTGGCTTCTTTTATCCAGAATATAAATCTTTTCGTCTACATATTTTAACCGTGTTATTTCTTTAATAAGAATGTCATCTGTAGTTTCCAAACAGATATATTTCAGACTATCAAATAATTCAGAATACAGTACTTTATTCTTATTCGTGCTGAGGTTAATCTCAATAATATTCTCAGCGAAAAGATTATTAGCTTGTTTATTACCAGTTTTACATCCGACAATTATTAACAAACAAAAAACATATATAAAAACTGATATAATTTTTTTCATATTTTTAATTTTTAGATTAAGGGAGAGGGCTACTCTCCCGTTTTTAATTATTAACATGGCATCCATGAGGTCCATGTTCCATTACTATTTTTAACTTGATATCTACAACTAGGAGTACATGATGTTAGTGGTCCTCCTATAGAACATGTAATAATTACACTTTTTTTATATACAGTTCCGTTCATAGAAGATGTGGTCTCATTCTTATTTTCGTCCCAACCTTCTCCCTTTTCATTCTGAGCTAATGCTTCTATATTAGCTAGAACCAATATTGACGGATCACTTTTCTGCCTCAAATTAAAACTCACATTAAATGCAATAACACCAGAAATCACTATAATAAAAAGACTTCCTATAATTTTCTTTTTCATTATTTTATAAAATTTATTGTTTTAAAAACTATTTATTTGTTTTTAACTGTATCTATCATTTCAACAGTCCCGAAATTACGCAGATTTCAAATTCTAATAACTACTTTCGCATTACCTCCTTTTTTTAGTGAGGGAAGATTGGGGCGGAGGGTATTGTCGTATCTTTTGCGAGTGTAGACAATGTTCCGCCTCTTTTTCTTCCTTTATTCTATTTCTTTTCCAATAAATTTCTTTTTTCTTCCTTTCTGTATATCCACCAGTATACAAGCGGAACTACAAACAAGCTTACGGGGGTTCCCATGACCATTCCCCCGATAGTGGCTATAGCGAGGGGTTTTTCCATGTTAGACCCCAGGTCATCCGTAAATAAGAGGGGAATCATACAGACAATGGATGTCATACTTGTCATTAAAATGGCTTTCAATCGCCGCCGGCCTGCTTCGTGTATAGCCTCCATTAGGGTGAAGCCTTCTTTGCGCAGTTGGTTCATCACGTCCACTTTCAGGATGGAATCATTGATAATAATCCCACAGGTGACAACTATTCCTATGGCCGACATCAGGTTTAGGGTATGCCCGGTTATCATCAGCAGGCCCAAGGCTGCTGCTACGTCAACCGGAATTTCGAGCAATACGATAAGCGGTTGCCTGAAATCTTCAAACTGCGCGGCCAGGATAAAGTACATAAGCATTATGGAAACAAAGAGGATTACAATCATTTCATTAATCATCTTTCTATTCGAAAAAAATCCCCCCGAGAAATCAACTTCCCAGTCCGTATCTTTCACAGCTTCAGCTTTTACTTTCCCGATAATTCGTTCCACATTATTTGTTTCATAGTACGAAAATGGAATATACTCTCCGGTTTTGCCCGCGATTATGGTCTTTAAGTCTTCTGTCGGTGTAGCTGTTACAAAGGTAGAGAGGGCAACTTTATTTTTTGTACCATCATTGTTACTGGAAATTTCTACCAGTGTATTATTTATAACCTCTGTAATTGTTTTCTCTTCATCTCCTAACACTATAGGAAGGTATTGCTGTTGGGAACGTAGCGTCGCGAACTGGTTTTCTTTAAACGCGGTTCTGAGTGTACGGTATACCAGATCGTAATGGACATTGTAAAGCAATAGTTTTTCCCTGTCGATACGCAGGTTTATCTGGTTTTGGAATGAATTACCTACAGGAGCTTCTCCTGTTATGTCTTTCAGTTTTTTTTCTATAGCGAGGATTGTTTCCGCATCTAAATTCCGTGTCTTATCAGTAGAGTAGTATTCTACAACAAGATCGGCTTCACCGGTTGCAAATATTTTTTCAAAAATATTGCCTACCGGCGAAAATGTTATCAAAGCATACGGATATTGTTGTAAAAAATACTTTTGAATACTTTTTTTCAAATGATTTATTTCATCTGCTGTTTTGACTTTTATATAAATTTCCGCTTCGGTAGAAGATAAATCACGGTCTCTATTCAATAGAAATTGTTGCTGGCCTACTAATCCGGCATTTTCTTCCGTTTGGGACTCTAATGCTTTAAAGAAAAGGATACAACGCCCATAATTTTCCTTTATGTGAATATTCTCGTTCCATTCAATATGAACCATTACCTCATTCTGATTGATATCCGGCATCTTTTCTTTCTTGATAGTCATAAATAATCCAATGCACAAAGGAGACAGGACAAGCATAAAAATCAAAGTCAATATCTTGTGAGAGAAGACCCAATCGATCCCTTTATGATAAATCTTCTGGGCTATGGATTCTTTTTCCTCCTTCTGTATTTCCGTATCTTTGTTGATTTGGAAGAAACAAGGTATCTTCACCGAATATACAAGTCTGTAAAGTACAGGAAGAAGTGTCATCCCTGTAAGGTATGAAACCAGGAGTCCGACTGTAACGGAAAATGCCTGATCGAAAAATATAGCTCCGGCTATCCCACTCATAAAAATAAGAGGAAGGAATACTGAAATATTAGTCAATGCAGAGCTCAGCATCGGAATACTCACTTCCTTGGTTCCCACGACGCAGGCTCCGTCTATCACCATACCCCGGCTCCGGTACTGACCGATATTATCGGTGACGACAATAGAATTATCTATCATGTTTCCCGATGCCAGAATCAAGCCTGTCAACGAGACTACATTCAGTGAAACATGAAACAGATAGAAAAATAAGAGGCTGATTATAAGTGAAACAAACAGACTCAAACCGATAATGACAGAAGAACGTCCGTCTTTCAGAAAAATGACAGAAATCAGAAATACAAAAATAAACGCTAGAATAAGGTTCTGTTGCAGATTGGATATTGTATAGTCGAGAAGTTCTGTCTGATTTTGCGTCATATTGAATTCTATCTCAGGAAAGTCCTTTCTGAATTGCTCTACAACTTCATTCATGGCATTCTGCATGCTACTCATATTTTCATCCGATTGCTTTATAACCGAAAGCACAATTGCACGCTTGCCGTTGTATATAGCCATACCTTGTTCTTTTTCCGGAGCAAATTCAACTTTAGCCAAGTCTTTCAGCTGATATATACGTTCATTCTTACGGATGTAAATATTCTCAATATCTTCCAGTGTTCTTAGTATGGAGGAAAAACGAATGACATATTCGTAGTACCCGTCACGAACAACCATGCTCCCCGGGTCGACATTGTTATTATTCAACGCGCCTTCTATATCTGATAAGGTTATCCCGCTGATGTCTAATTTTTTCTGATCGGGTGAGATTATGATTTGCTTTTTTATCATCCCCGACATATCTATCATCGCCACTTGCGGCAATTGTTCGAAACGGCGCCGGATGACGCTTTCAGCAAATTCGCTCAGCTCGATGAACTTAGTGACGTCGGTTTGTTCGAAACTACTGTCGGTACGCAGGGTGAGATCAAGGCTAAATACCGGGATATCTGTCGCGCTGGCTTTTATCACCCGGGGACGGGCTATCTCGCGGGGCAGGTAGTTCATAGCCGCATCGATCTTCTCATTCACCTCGATGAAGGCTAGGTCGGTATTGGCTCCATATTCGAAACTCATGTGAATTACTGCATTGCCATCGCGAGTTTCGCTGCGTATATCGCGCAACTTCCCCACCTGCATCAATTGCTGACGTACCTTGCTGACAACTGTATTCTCTAATTCCCGGGCAGAAGTATTCTGCCCGGATATCTGAACTGATATTTCGGGTATGGCGATATCGGGCAGCAAGGATACCGGGATATTGATATAGGTAATTATACCCAATATAAAAAGCGCCGTAAAGGCCATCAATACCGATATGGGACGGTGAATGAGATGTTTGATCATAGGTTAGCTCTGTATTTGTATCAATGTCATTATCTATATCTTATATATTTCACAAAACCTTTTTTATTTCCGAAAGATAATCTTCGGTCAATCTCCTATAGCCAAAATGAGGGAAGAAAACCATTGATATTTCGTCCTCCTTATTAAGAACGGCGAAATAGCGTTGTTGATTTTCCTCATATTGATAATCAGGGATTTTCAGTAAATTTAAAGGAGTATTGATATAATTGAATTTAGCCAGTTCATTCCTCAGCTTGATTCTATTCTCTCTATTATCTTCAAATGCCGGCAAAACCAGTACCTTATCTTTACCTTCTTCTTTCTGAAAATTTAATAATTCTTCAATATCCTCGTTGTAGCAACTTTTACACATATATTCCGGATATCTGTATATTAAAACAGGCTTTTTCAGATTATTTTTCCAATATTCCCGGTTCATATAAAAGCTTTGATATATTTCTGCGGACAGTTGAACCGAATGTAGTAACATCCGTGGATCGATGCGGCTATCCTCATGCTGCAAATTGCCTGTGATATCTTCTTTTTTCTTATTACGGGAATCGATATTTATATAAAGGATAATAAGAATAGCGAAGATAACTGCGCCTCCGGTAATAATATATATAACTTTATTCATATTCATAGTAAAATAATATAGGGTTAGAATCCTCTGTTAGTTTCATTAGTTTTTCCACCTGTATATTATCCAGATTGAGCTTACCCTCATGTACATGCCTGATAAATTCTTCCATAAAATGCATATCAACATAACCATAAATACCATCCTTATCCGAATATATAAAGTCGGGAAGTATTCCAAATTCCTGTTTATCGAAATTTGTTTTGTAAATCAGATCATCCAATATAAATGAAACAAAATCTGTCGAATTTTCTTTTGTATTGTACATTACCGTTCCTATTTGAGTACTGGTACTATACTCAAAATAAATAAAATCCCGCCCCTCAACATAGTCTCTAATTTGATAGACCTTTTTCATTTGTGTAAGCCTGCTTGAAAGAGAAATTTCACTATTACCATCATTTTTTCTTGCCTTTTGTATATCTTCTGTCGTAATAAAGTTTTCACTCTTGACCGATAAAAAAGGAACTACTCCATTTTTGTCCAGGGCTATAATCGTATCCATACATGACTGCACAAATTTAGGTCCGGAATACGGAGAATCATAGAATGGATTTTCTGCAGTAAAAAAAATATTATCCCCATGCCGGCAATTGAAGCCTTTATTATATTCCTTATTACTAAGCCAGCATGCGGTTTGCTTTCCCGTCTTCAGGTCTATTTCACGGAGCATGCATTCATCCTCCACATCCACATAACTGTTGGCATCCGCATACATTTTTCCGTTATAATACTGGATGTAATTGCTGCGGATATTTTCATCCTGTAATTTTACGGAACTGATAAATTCGCCCCCGGGTAACCTGTAACAGTTGATTTTCCGTTGGTTGTCTATAATATACAACAATTGGTTATCCGTATCGATGGTGAAATCACTTGGCCTGATATATTCTCCCGGGCCGTCCCCTATCCTGCCGATCCTCCTAACGAACTCGCCTGTTTTGTTAAAGGCAAAGACCCCTTTGGCAACCCTGAAGTCTATGACCAGTATCAGGTCATTATATACTGCAATCTTATCTATTGAGCTTAGTAGCGATTCAGGCGTGGTTTCCAGGATTACAGGCGTGGCTTTCTTAAATAAGAAAGAAGTATATTGGATATTATACCCATTTTTAGCTATATTCTGGTCTAAATCGATGCTTATAATATTTTCATTCTTATTTAACTTGGAAATGGATAAACTATTTTTCAAGCCCTTTTTCCCTCCAGAACAGGAAACAAGGATGCCAGACAAAACAATGTATACTATAAATGAGGTAGTTTTATTTTTCATATTATTTGGGTTTACTTGGTAAACAACAAGGGAACAGGAAACCTCCCGTTCCGTTGTTGTTTGGTTTATACTAATTTAAAACAGAGAACAGCTTTTGGTGCTTGTGAAGTCATGTCTACTATGTACCATATCGCATACATAATATGTATGAATTTGTCCTATCTTACAGCTACCATAAACTTCAGTCGTAGCGCTACAAGTATAGACTTCAGTCTCTTGATATGTTTTTGGACCATAAGTACCATTACAAAATTGAATATCCGTATATATAAGTTTATTATAACCTGGTTCACATTTAAAGATACCCTGACCACCATTTTCACCTGCCAGCGCTTCCACATTAGCCAATGCCAATGCCGACATACTGCTCTCCTGAGCTAGATTCAAATTCACGTTAAACGCCGCTACAGTAGCAATAGCTAATACTATAAGACTTCCAAAAATTTTCTGTTTCATTTGTATTAATTTTAATTTTTAAATTATTTTGTTGTTTTTAGCTGCATTTATCCTTTGGCTCCGCCGATTTACGCTTCGCTTCAATTCAACAGCCATGAAATCGCATAGATTTCAGTTTTCAATTATTTATCTTTGCAGTCACCTCCTTTCTTTTTTAGGAGGAAGCCGGGGCGGAGCTTATGTTGCAAACTTTGCGGGAATGTATAATAGCCCGCCCTTTTCTTCTATTCTTAATAATTTACTGTTTGAGTATTACGGGCACCTGATCCATCAAATTCATATTACCTTCATATATGATGCTATCCCCGGCATTTATTTTATCAGGAATAACAACATAGCTGTCGGAATTCTCCTGCGCTGTTTCCACATACTTCCATATGGCCTTGTTATCTTTCAATGTAAATACCACTTTCCTATTCGTCCTTAATACCAGTGCCGATTTAGGGATTACAAGCTGTTTACCCAATAAGCGCTGAACACGGACCTTTACATTCATACCTTCGTGGACTTTGCTGTCACGGTTGCTTATTACCGCTTTTACCCTAACCATCCCATTTTTATCTATTATAGGGTTCATTTCTGATACCCGTCCTTCCATTGTATACGAGGTTTCCGAGAATGGGGATATTATAACCTTATCATTTAGTTTGATTAACGGCAATTCGTTTTCGAGGATATTAAACACTACTTCGGGGCTCTGATTATCAATAATTGTGCAAAAAGGCTCGCTGCCAGGTAGGTTATACTCCTTTGCTGTCAGATTTGCCACTACTCCGCTAAATGGTGCATATAATGTCGCCATGTCCAAGTTGTACTTAGCCATTATATAATTATTACGGCTTTGTTCATAATTACTCCTGATTTTCGCTATTCTCATTACCTCCTGTGGTATCCGTGTGGAATCGCTGAGAGAATATCCCTGACCAATAAGTACATCCTGCAAATCCAATTTAGCCCGTTCTAATGATTCCAGCGCCTGTTCCATACTATTCTCTAACTTGAACCTATCCAGCTCCGCCAACTTTTGGCCTTTAGTCACCCTCTGTCCATTTTTTACATGTATCTTCACTATATGCTCTTGCGACTGAAAACGTAAGTCAGCTTTATTCAAAGCGGCGATTATGCCATTGGAAATCAGTTCATAATTGAAATCTTGATATTCCAGAAGTTTAGCTCTTACTTCCACCGGTTTATCATTGGCTATTTCGGTTACTTTGTCATTTTCTTCCTTTTCATTTTCCTTATTGGCTGAGCATGAATATAATACCGACATTAGAGCGATGCAAAATATAATCTTCTTTTCCATAATTATTTAATTTTATATTTTTCACATATTGATTTCATTTCTTCTCTCATTTCATTTACAGCCATAGAATGGATTTTGGCTTCTTTCAATTGGATAAATTCAGCCATCTGACAAACTTTTTCTTTATCTCCCATTTCATCATAGAGTTTTGCCAGAAGATAATAAGGGTATAGTCGGCTTGGTACAATCCTAGCTGATTTGTTAAAGTATTCTTCTGCAAGATTATAATTTTTAAGATACTGGTAATTCTTCCCCATTATGTTATACAGCATCGGATCGCAGCTTATTGCCATAGCTCGGTTTAATACGGTGTTGCTTTCCTCATATAGTCCTGTTTTTGAGAGGGATTGGGCATATTCGAAGAGGAACTGGACTTCATGGGACAAATAAGGGGCAATATTCTTACATTCTTTTACAACATCTGTATATAGATTGTTTGTATATAAGGTTTTGCTCTTATCCCATTTTTTATAGGCATTGTACATCGGGTATCTGTTATAAAGGCATATACTGACAATGAGGGTGGAAATACCCAAAGCACAATATACCTTTATATTCTTGCAGGAAACACTGCCCGGTTGTCGTTTACCGGAGCAAGCCGCAACTAAAAAAACAAAAGAAATAAGAAATGGCTGCATACGGAACGGATATGACATACCAGCAAAGACTAATAAGGCAAAAAAGGTGCTTACAGAAGCATATTGCCTGTTTCTCATCCCGTTGAATATAACGTATACAATAATAGCTAAGAATATTAAAAATGGTACTATTCCAAATTCAATACATATTTGCAGGTATTCATTAAATGCATATTCAGGATTTCCCGCCACGAACTGTTCCTGCTCTGATGCGTCTTCACGCATCAAGTATTTGGCCTGCATACTGCCATAATTATCTGCGAAACGACCAATTCCTACTCCCAGAGGATTTTCTTTGATTGTTTCCATGCACACTTTCCATATTAAAGCCCTGCCGTCTGCGGAGTCTTTTTTCAGATGGTAAAGTAAAAGGGATGATATGATTACAAAAACAATAATGGATGTAAATATTAAGAACACCTTCCTTTTGTTCTTTTCCATGTAATTTTTTAATCGTTTAGGTTTGCCTTTTTGCTTAAAAAAGTAAAAAGCAAAAGCGATAAGACATCCTGTAACGGTTGCTACCCACGAGGCCCTGCTCATTGTTGCCGGTAAAACTAAAAGAATGCTTAGGGAAGTTACCGCGGAGACGCCCCACCTGAAATAAAAAGGAAGATAAGAGCGGTTGATCCTTTTATTAAATACTTTATAGTCATTTAGCAGATGATAAAATGCAAGGGGTAAGATCATAGCTAAATATCCGGCATAAGGACCCGGGTTGAAAAAAGATCCTGTTGTCCGGAATAATGAATGTAGTGACGGCGAATACCCATAGAGCTGCTTCAATCCCCATATAGCCTCGGCAAACCCTGTAAAGATGAAGAATATTACCAACAAGGAAAGAGCCCATTTCTGCTGGATGAAAAGTACCTTGAAATGAAAATACAATATGGTTATTAATACTAATAAAACGAGCTTATTCGTTATTATATCTCCATTATAACAGGAAACGACACAAACTGATATTGAAAATAAGACAACGAATAAGTCAAGATATGAAAATACAACATCTTTTTTGTTTAACAGGAATAATACAAAAGATGAGCCGGATGTTAAACTGGCAGACAGGAAAAACCAAAAATATTTTCCTGAAACACCTCCATTTGCAAGGTCGTGGCTTACGATGAAAACTGTACACAATACCAGTATAAATGGTAATATCAGGATTAGATTAAGTATTCGCTTTAACATTATCGGTTCTTATATTTTTATTATTCGACTGGTTTAAGAAACCGTCCCCATGATTTTTTCTTCGTATTAACGTCTGTGTTATTCCATATAAAGGCAACTTTCCCTGCAATGTGATCTTCCGGCAACAATCCCCAGTAACGGGAATCTTTGGAATCAAAGACGTAGTCCCCGGCCATAAAATAGTAATTTTTCATGAATGTGTATTCCCTGATGATGCTGTCCCCCAGCATGACAGTCCCGTCTTTGATTTTTATATGTTTTGTCGTTTCGTAGCTTATCAGGTTTTTATACAATATGGCATTCAGTGTATCAATCGTTATATTATCACCTTGCGCAGGAACATACAGGGGCCCGAAATTCTTAATGTTCCAGTTATAATACCCATTATAAGGGTAGCAATGGAATATATGAAAGTCGAACTCTTTATTTTTCTTTCCGGACAAAGCCTGCTGGTTTTTAAGGCAACCCAGCGTATCCGGCAACCCTTTGACCTTATATATCCCATCTTCTATGTAGAAAGTATCTCCCGGGATAGCAACACAACGTTTGGCATAGTATACGTTCATGTCCAAGTCCAGACGTTCCCAGTCGGAATAAGGGAAATTGAAGATAAGGACATCGTTGCGCTTTACACCAAATCCTCTCAGCCTTTTAAAGATTGGTTTCTCTCCCTTGCCTAATGAGAAGAAGTTTTTTATAATGCGTGGGCCGGGTATAAGTTTATTCACCACCACATGGTCGCCGGACATTATTGCCGGCTCCATGGATGGGGTGGGGATAGTATAGGTATCGAATATGAAAACTCGTAGGGAGATAGCTAATACAAAGGCTACCAAAATAAAAAGTAACCACTGAAGTATGCTTTTTGACATTTTCTTTAAGGATACATTACTTGTATGAAAAACTTTTTTCACCATTTATTTTTATTATTAGTACAACTACCTGTAATTAACATCATCGAAACTCATTACTATCCGTAACGGGGACGTGCCGGACTACACCGGAAGTACCTCTTATGCATATTGTACATTCATACTGGGTATCATTGGAATAGGCCTGTATTAACTTTTTATTTTTCAGGTTCGCTAGTTAAAACTATGCACTTCAGTGCAAGGCTTTCAGCTTCTATAAATATTTAAATATCTCTATGTCAATCATATTCTGTTGAGAGTTTTAGTATTGATATTCGATCAATATTGATGAGGTTGTATTCATCATATTATTGTGCATACCAAAGAACTTTCAGTTCATCTTTCAATCGACTTATAGTCGACACTCACGCGAATCCTTCTTGATTATATGTTTCAGATGTATATGTACTACAATTCCATATTACTCCACCTCCACTTTCCTGCGCCAGTGCCTCCACATTAGCCAATGCTAACGGTGACATATTACTCTCCTGAACTAGATTCATATTCACATTAAACGCCGCCAGAGCAGCAATAGCTAATATTGCTATACCTCCTAATATTTTCTTTTTCATAAATAATTTAATTTCGTATTAATAATTGTTCATTAGAGTTTATATTGAATAAGAGTTTATTTTAATTGATTATCAAGTATTTACAAAATAATATATTTTTTAATATACTGAAAATAAGCAGTTTGATATTTTTTAATTATAACTAATTGATAATCATTAGTCTCAAAGTTTATTCTATATAATGTCTATTATATACAGAAAACTCTCTTTAATAATTTCTAATAAAAAAGGATCCACCTAAAGGTAGGGATTTCACCCATCCCTGAATTATAAATTAAAGTGTTTGACGTACATCAGGAGATCCTGCGTCAAGCGTGGAATGACAGGGTATGTTAAGAATTGTTTTCATGATACTCAAATAATTATCAGTTTGATCTGGTATTTCTTTTTTTGGTATAAAAAAATGAGTTGGCCTTAAATTTTTATTTATTAAAAACATGAATGGCTTATGTATTTGTTCTATTGGGATATTTAATGACTCTATGTTATAAAATATCTTATCATCAAATTGATGAGAACGGGCAAAAACAAATAAATCTCTTAACCGATACTTTGAGGCAAAAATCAAAATCTTATTAGTTTCTGTATTTAACAAGAAATTTCTTAATTGAGTTAAGCTATAATTTACACAATCACCACAGTGTTCTGACGAAAAAAATAACACTAAATAAGTACCATTTAAGAAAAGGCTGTCAATCTTTATTGGATTATTTTTTAAATCAGTCAAAATTAAAGTTGTGTCTAAAAAACATCCTTCATTTTGTATTAATGCATTTTGATCTTCCTTCAAATCATTATTTAAAAATAAAATATTGGAAGAAGTCTGTTTACATTCTTCTTTCTCTTGCTGTAATTTCGAATAAGAGTTCAACCACATAGTAGTTGTTGCTATGGCAATAATTACAATAATTACACAAATATATTTCATATTATTTTTATTTTACTTTTCTCTGAAAATAGTTTCATCAAAAACAACCAAATACGGATTATTTTCTATGTCGGTTTCTGACATGATAGATAAATAGATGTACCCATTGTTATAATAGGCATATCCACCAACTGTATTGAATTTGCTATTTTTATCCTCAAAACGATATGCTTTGGATGTTTTATTCAATTTGTCATAAAATACATAATGAGTTTGTTCTCTAAAACCAAATCTAAACCTCAGATAATGATCATCTTCGTTGATATATCCAATAACACTTGCAAATCTATTTCTATTTTCCTGCTTATTTGTAAAATCTATCAAATCATAAATATCTCTATTTCTTTCGCTTCGAGGTATTGAATATTGCTCAAAATCAATAAAATATTTTGGTTCAAATTTTTTATAATCAACAATGGAAAAAATAGTATCATTCAGCAGTTCCCAATAAAGTATTTGATCGTTGTATTGATAAAAATTATCACTCATTGTCATTCCGGAGGTAATATTTCTTCCTTCAACAGTATTAACAAACTGATAGTTTTCGTCTAATACACTTCCTGCTGGGATAACCATGTGATCGCCTTGAAACATATTTTTTCCAATAAATTTGCCATTTTTCAAAGGGTAAATATCCGTCAACGGATAGCGGTCATTTTGGTTTATCTTCGTCGAAGATATAAAATTCCCATCTTCGTCGAAACACAAGATTTTTTTAGACATGTGGTCGAATAAATGAATAAATCCATTTACAACAAATATATTTGCAAGATTGAAATATTCATTGGGAGCTTCTCCCTTACCGCTGATATTAAAAAGGAATTTTCCATTTTTATCAAAGACAACGACTTTCTCTCTCGACAAAATAATCATTTTTTCTTTTAAAAACTCAATTTGCTGAATTTCGTATAATAATGATAAATCCGTAGTTTCCAATTCAATCAATTTTCCCTCACTAATATCTATTGACTTTGCAGCATCAACATTAATAGACAGAACTTCTGTCGAATGGGTTACTGATTTTTTACAAGAAAATAATGACATTGCAAATAGTAAAACTATAATAACTGATTTGATATTTTTTTTCTCCATAATTTGATATTTTTTATGTTAGTAACTTACTTAAATATGCTTAAGATGGTTTGAAGATTTCAGGAATAGATGCCTCTAAAGGGCATCTATTCCTGGTCTTTTTGTATCCAAGAAACATAATTTATTTGTAACTATTTAGTTATAAATAAATTATGAATTTGAAACACATGTGCAACGGATACTACAACAAGCATAATAACCTGTAATACAAGTAACAGTACAGCCTTTAGTTACACCACCTAATATCACGATAGTAATTCCAGAACTAATTGCACATGATGTAGCTCCTACTCCTCCATTATGACAGTAAGGATTATTGTTGGTTTCACTCTGCGCTAACGCCTCCACATTAGCCAATGCTAACGGTGACATATTACTCTCCTGAACTGGATTCATATTCACATTAAACGCCGCCACAGCAGCAATAGCTATTACTATAAGACTTCCAAAAATTTTCTTTTTCACGGGTCGAATATTTACGTATGAAATAGTGAGACGATACCACTCCTTTTTTCCTTTGAATCAATATTCACTGATAAAAGAATAATACGGGATTATCATCGTATTTTAAAGTTTCGACAAGATGTTTTAACTTGATCAACTGATTATTTTCTCCTGTAACTATTTTCTCCTTTATATCTATCAAGTGTTGAGCTTCTGCTATTCCGACAAAAGCATTATCATAAGCATGTTTTATCTGAAAAAAAGGAAATTCTTTAATTTCATTATCAATTGTATTCAAATAATAATCTCCTTCTAAAGTGTCTTTATTTCCCATATAAAATCCCAGAAGGATTCCTTTGTGTTTATATTCCAAAAGTATTTTATTTTTTGTTTCATAAATGGAAATAAAACCGGTAAAGAAACCATCCTTACCATACTTAGACACAAGACGGGAATAGGATTGTTCCACACTCGTTTGAAATTTTTCTCGAGGAGCAATTTGCGCCGGTATATCAACAAGGTATTTAGCTTCCATATTTCCATTGGAATAACTAAAGATGGTGTCGCATAACGGCATAATTAAATCAACGCCGTTCTCACTCCTTGTCATTTGATGTTTACTAAGAGAATACATATACTTTTCTACCGTAATCGGATTGTATGGGAGATAAGAAGTAAAATCTTCAGGCGTTTTCTCGTTTAACGAGGTATATGCCATGTTGTCTTCAAAATTGATGTAATGGTTTAAAAGCAAATTTTCTTCCTCTATAAATATGGCTTGTTGAGTTGATTTAATGGCTTGCAAAGGAACACGAACAGATTCAATATAGTTCCCTCTAAAATCATATTTAATCAATGAATTTTTCATTGCATCAATAATTACAATTTGTTGTTTTTTATCATCAACATAAAATGTACTCAAATCAATATATTCTTCAGGAGCTTCTCCGTATTTGCCAACCTGAGAAATAAAAACACCATTTCTCTTGAATATGTAAAGGTTCCCAATGTCCTTTATGAAAATTAAAGAATCACATATATCAATTGTTTCAATGTTACGCAGTAAACATTCGGGTGATGATTCGAGAGGGACAATTTCGATGTTTGCAAATTGAGGTTGAGTCTGTAATGGCTCTGATTCAGTATTATTGAATGTTAACCGAATTAATTCCGTTTCTTGTTTTACCACATTACAGGAATATAGCGCCACAATTAAAAGTATCAAATAATTTATTTTCTTCATGTCATTTATTTTTATATCATTGTGGAAATTTATTTTGTTATATAATAGAGTTTATATTGAATAAGAGTTTATTTTAATTGATTATCAAGTATTTACAAAATAATATATTTTTTAATATACTGAAAATAAGCAGTTTGAAATTTTTTAATTATAACTAATTGATAATCACTAGTCTCAAAGTTTATTCTATATAATGTCTAATATCTCTCAGCTATTTTTCGCATAGAATAAGTACGCAAAAAATAGCTGAGAGAACTTATTAACAAAACTATGATAATATATGTATTCCTTGGGATGATGCAATACAGCAATTCCCTGTGGAATTTATGCACGACCAATTTTCCCAAGCAACAGTATATGTTTTTCCTTGTTTAAATGAACCATCAATAATTGTAAATCCCAAGATTACTAATTTACCGGAAACTTCACAGGTTTGACTTGTCACGCCACTGGAAGAACAGACTAAAGCCATATTCCAATATCCACCATTATTTTGACAATCAATTTGCGTTGTTATCCCTGCTCCAGTTTCAGGCGTTGCCAATGCTTCTATATTAGCCAATGCCAATGCCGACATATTACTCTCCTGAGCTAGATTCATATTCACATTAAACGCCGCCACAGCAGCAATAGCTATTACTATAAGACTTCCAAAAATTTTCTTTTTCATTTGTATTAATTTTAATTTTTAAATTATTTTGTTGTTTTTAGCTGCATTTATCCTTTGGCTCCGCCGATTTACGCTTCGCTTCAATTCAACAGCCATGAAATCACGCAGATTTCAAAATTTTAAACTCTAAATTACACTATACGAGAATAGAAATTTATATACATCTTCCTCTATTATATATCGATTCACAATTCAGGAAATTTATATATAAATGAAGAATCTTCATCATTGAAATTAAAACCAATAATAGACTTGTTAGATTCATCAACAGCAAACAAAGGAATAGGTTTGTCCAATATGTTTTTCATTATCGGATTTCCATCAAAATCATATATCTCTAAAAGGTGTCTACGATGATTATCTACTTTATATGCATAAATATACTTATCTGTGATTACAACGTTGGTATAGTATCTTATTAAATCGTATTGATCTGTATCTAGACCATTTATTTCAGTAATATATCGTTTTTTTAAAGACATACTTTCCTTATCATAAATGTCAATTTGATTCTTATACATATAAGCATAAACTATATATTCAGAATTTACATCCATTGTTCCCCGATTTGAATAAAAAGCAGAAGACCTATCATTATCAATATCTTTTTCAAAATTAATAGACTCCTCTTTCAAGGAATTTAAAAATATTTTCTTTATGAGTAAATTGTTTACATCATAATAATAAAATATACTATCCTTGGAAATACTCATAAAATTGAAAGCTTCGTAATAAGGCAATATGATATCTTTATCTTTTACGAAAATGTCTCCCTCATTCTTTGAATATTTCCTAATAGTAACAGGAGAAAATCCCCATAAATATAAAGTCTCATCCTGAGAATCTCCCTTACAAAACATAGGGAAATTTGCTATCTCATCGGGACCTATTCCTTTATTACCCCAACTTCTAATATACGACATATCTAGATTATACTCATGAACCATTGTGTCGGAAATGCCAGATAATACAAGAATCTTATCATCTATTTTAGAAACAAAATCGGGTCTCATTACCTCATTTATTTCTTTTTCTACATATACTTTCCTTATTATTTCTTTTTCAAAAGAGATTGTATATAAACTATATTTTACATCTCCATTACATCCTGAAAGTACGATCAATAGAAACGTAATTGTTAAAATTATTATTTTTTTCATTCTTTTTAAAGAGGATATATATGGTTACATGACCCACTATTAGACCATGTTCTGGCTAATTGAGCATCGCACGAGCCACAATATGTCACATGAGTAGGATTGCCAGAACCTTCCATACTTATTGTTTGATGGCAAGATCTTGTATCAGCTATAGGATTTTCATTTTGTGCTAATGCTTCTATGTTAGCTAAACTTAGCGATGAGGTAGTTTTCTCATTACTGCTTATGTTTAGATTAAATGCAGCAAAAAGAATTATAGCGCCAATAGATAATATAATGCAAGATTTTTTCATAGATTTTAATGTTTAATTTATATACTTTATTATTTAGATTTACACGTTGATGCACTACTATAAGAAGTCGCAAGAACAGCACTGCATGAACCACAATATGTTACATGAGTACTCAACACAGGATTATCCAAAGTCCGATCATTAGTGACTGTATTCCAACAATTAAGTGTCATACCACCTCCGCCTTCACTCTGCGCCAGTGCTTCTACGTTAGCCAATGCCAATATAGATAAGTGCTCTCCGGGTTTAGATTCAAATTCACATTAAACGCCGCCACAGCAGCAATAGCTAATATTATAAGACTTCCAAAAATTTTCTTTTTCATTTTATTCTTTTTGATATTTCTGAAAAATAGGTTTGAGTTAGTTCTTGCTTTCCTCTAATTGGAAAAAAAATCATACTTATTTTTCCAATACTATCTATACAAGCAAAATAACGTTTAGTAATCATGTCTAAATCAACAGGAACAAGTAAATTATGACCGGATAGATTTTTATAATTAAAACGAGAGAGTTCATTCATAAGAATAATTTTATCATCTCTTGTGTCATCGTAAGCGGGAAGGACAAGTATCTTGTCTTTCCCTATTATAGACTGATAATTATATAATTCCGACAAATCTTCTTCAATACAGCTATTACACATATTTTTTGAATATCGATATATCAATAGTGAATATTTTCCATTAAAAAATTCAACAAAGGAAGTTTTATTTTTGAAATAACTATCTTGTATCTCAGCAGACAATTTCATATAACAGATAAAAGATTCATTTTCTTTCTGGTCTAAATTATTTACAACACTTGATTCGATTGTATGCTTATCTGCCTTTTTGTTATAGATATTAAAAAAAGCAGGCAACAGTGTCAAAGCAATCCATAGGAATAACAATAATGGGCTAATCTTAATATTCATAACAAAATATGATTGGGTTGGAATCTTGTGTCAATCTTATCAATTCCTTATTTGTACTCATTTCATTCGATAAATATCCATCTTTAGATAATTCTATAAAGCGATTTATCTCGTGAGGCTGAAGCACACCATAAACCATGCCTGAATTAGCATAATAAAATGTAGGAAGTATTGTCCGGGCAATATCTTTAGAATAAACCAAATCATCAATAAATGCTCCAGCTATCCGCGTTTTTTTAGTTTCAGAGCTATATAAAACAGGATACATCGAATTTTTTTGTTGAAATTTAAAATAAATATACTTACCAAATTCTAAATAGTCTTTAATTCCATATATTTTATTAACCTGCATCAAAGAAGAATATCTGTCATTCGCTTCTTTATCCTTTGTTTCTTGAAGGTCTTGTTTCGTAAGTAAATCTCTGCTTTGTATGGCAAGATAAGGTGAGATACCATCAGACGTTATACTTACAATCGTATCCATAAATATCTGATTGAAACGAGCAAAAGAAGTAGTATTTGAGATAAATTGATTATTTCGCTCAAAAAATAATTCACCCCAGCCTTTATTGTATTGACTCTCGCTCATCCAGCAAGACTCTTGTTCACCGGAAGAAAGATTTAAGGTTCTCAACAAAAAATTATTTTCCGATTGAACCGGGGAATAAGCATCGGCATAGATTTTCCCTCCAACATACTGAATATGATAGCTTCTCACATAATCATTTTTAATTCTTATTGAATTAATAAAATTGCCGGAAGAAATTTCGTACCAATTAATTCTCTGAGAATGTGAGTCTAATAAATAAACAATATGATTGTCCGAATCTATTGTGAAGTCTGATATATCAACAAATTCTCCTGGACCATTTCCAATATGTCCTATTTTTCGAATAAATTTGCCTCCTTTATCGAAAATAAATAAACTTTTGGAAAACGATTTATCCAAGATAAAGATAAATTCATCAAGCACTATTATTTTAGTAACCCTTCCAATCAATGTTTCTTCACTATTTTCTAAAGCAATTGGCTGGACTTTTTTAAAATAATCCGATAGGTAGATAAATTTTTCTCTTTGGATATTGTCTATATCTATAATAATAGTATTTTGATTAGTATTCAATGCCGTAAATTTATTAGAATCTTCATGATTCCCTCGTTTGGTAGGGGAAGAGCAAGATGCTAAAATCAAATAAATGTTCAAATAAAAAATGGGTATTTTTAATGGTTTCATAATTTTGTGTTTTTATATACAGAGAGGTTTGATACACCTCTCTGTATAGTTTTAAAATAGATTAATTATAGACATCCCGAAGTATTAGTCTGATTATTTACCGATGACACAGATCCATTACAATTATAATATGTTGTAATATAGCCAGGATAACACCAAGTGATAATTCCATTGTTACAGGATCTCGTTTCCCATTTGGATACTATATAATATCCACAATCGTAATCATATCCTTCTTGATTATATGTTTCAGATGTATATGTACTACAATTCCATGTTACTCCACCTCCACTTTCCTGTGCCAGTGCTTCTACGTTAGCCAATGCCAAAGTAGACAAATTGCTATCCTGTGTATTCAAATTTACATTAAACGCCGCCACAGCAGCAATAGCTAAAACCAAAAGACTTCCAAAAATTTTCTTTTTCATGAGCCAATAAATTTCGGGATGACATATTTAATTTTCTCATCCTGTCTTTTTTGTTAGTAATCTAGCGTTTTACAACCTTTCCTTTTATCATAAAGTGAACAGGGAATTCCTTCTTTTTTAAATACAGAAACAGATTTTTCTCAGTATAACCAAGATCTGTAGGTGTATAATTAATATCGATAATAGAAGAATCACCTCTTTCAACTACAAATTTTCTTGGAATTGCTGTTATACATCCACAAGGAGTATCGATATAATCAATAATCACGATATCATCTGTAAGATTGGTATAAGACACTTGAATCTTTACTGTGTCACCGATTAAAGATGTACCCCATCCAAACGGAGATGGATTTATCATTGATGTATGCACTTCTTCTTTTTTTGTACAATTACACACCAATATTGCCATTATTAAATATATTGATACTGTTATTATTAAATATCTGATACTACTCCACATATCTATTCTTTAATTAAAACTATAAAATACTAAAATGGGATTATCATCTTCCTGTGAATTCTTCAGTATTTGTGTCATATCAGAGCTTATTTCCCTATTTTCAGAAAGGGCTTCTTCCACAGGGATTGCGCAGACAAAAGCCTTATCGGTTGTTGCTATCAGGTTATTAAAAGATGTGTATGTATCTGTCGGTACCATTTCATAATATGAACCTAGACCTGAATCCATATCAAAGAAAACACGATATGCTTTCCCATCCATATTAAACGTGAAATGCAGATACTTTTCCGTTGAATATAATTCAATTACCCCTGTTGATAAATTTTTATTTTTTGCTGTTGATATAGCCTCCAATCCCAATTCATAATCATTCCCGTCAAAATCTTCTTTTGTAGCAGGCTTTAATCCATTTCTGAATATCCAATGGGGAATAACCGCAGTTGTTTTGCTATCATATTTATAGATCGTATCAGATAAAAATGCACACATATAGGTTGATTTGCCGGCTTGCGCAAATGTTGGTTTTCCAAATGACAAACTCATATTTCCAACAGCCATATATGGTAAATATTCTTTCCTGTCATTCTTTTTTGTATCAAAAACCAAATAATTAAATAAGGACGAATGATCATTATCTTGTAGCATTAACAGGTGATTATCATCTAATAATGCAACTTTAGATGTATTTCTCAACAAATCACGGTCAAGCTTAACCTTTTCCAATAATTCCCCTGAATAAGAATACTTAAATATTTCCGACTTATATATGTCAAGAATGTTTACAGTATTTTCTTTTTTATCCAGATAAAAATCAAACATGTTTAATAGCTCGTCCGGTCCGGGACCTATTTTTCCTATTGTCTGCAAATACATTCCTTCGTTATCGAAAACAAACAATTTATCATTGGAGTCTTTAATGAAAATTTTCTCATCATCGAATTCCATTTTTAATATTGCTGCGATAAGACAGTCATCTGTTGTTTCTAATTTTATGAATCGGCATTTATCAATATTGTCTTCTATTATATTCCTGTTTGATAATGAATCTATTAATATATAGGAATAACTATCATCGGTTTCTTGCCTTTCACCTTTGCAGGAGTAGATAAAAATTATAAAAATTATTAATAGAAACTGTACTTTCTTCAGAATAAACAATCTGGTATACTTTAGTATATTCATTTTATAATATTTGGTTTGAAGTGAATTGCCATATTAGAAAGCGGCAACCATGAAAATTATTTATTAATATTTCTTTGACAAAAAAGCATTGTTAGAAATGCTAAATAAAATTCTATGGCTACCGCTTCTTTTCATTTTACTTAATTGGGTTATATTAATAATACTTTGGGGAATTATTGATAAAGCTCTTTAGACAACAATTACCATTACTCGCAACACAGTCTGGGATTCCGACACTTCCACCAACAGTTGCTCCAAATCCTAGTTTAATTATTCTACTACCAATTTTAGCATGTAACCCAAGTTCTGCATTATATTGAACTGTAGTTGTCACATATTGCTCCTTGTTATTTCGGTTATAGATAAGTATGTTACATTTTTCCACGCCACCTTCACTCTGCGCCAAAGCCTCTATATTCGCCAACGCTAGCGGTGACATATTACTCTCCTGAGCTAGATTCAAATTCACATTAAACGCCGCCACAGCAGCAATAGCCAATATTGCTATACCTCCTATTATTTTCTTTTTCATAAATAATTTAATTTCGTATTAATAATTGTTCATTTTATTTGGCTGCATCTATCCTTTGGCTCCGCCGATTTACGCTTCGCTTCAATTCAACAGCCATGAAATCACGCAGATTTCAAAATCTAATTCTTAACTTTGCAATTACCTCCTTTCTTTTTATTAAGCAGGGAAGGTGGGGCGGGGTGCTATTGTCGTACTTTGCAAGAGGAGACAACTCTCCGCCCTTTTCCCTTTGGCCTATCCTTTTACCATGCTTTTTACAACAAGCCGGACAGAACCTTCCTTTGTGTTACAGAATACAGTTACCGTTTTTCTGAAATATCCTGAGTTGTCAGGCGTCACTTTTACTTTTATCTCTGCCTTATTTCCCGGCTTTACCGGTTTTTTATCCCATTCGGGGACTGTACAGCCGCAGGATGCTGATATATCTTTTATCAGGAGAGGCGCGTCTCCCGTATTTTTTAGCATGAAACTCGCAATGGCAGTTTCCCGTATCTTGGTATCTTTCAGTTCTATTTCCGTTTGTTCCGCTTCAATAGTGGTATGGGCAACATTTTTTTGCTCCGCGTATTCTTCTCCGGCAATGGTTTGTTTATACAAGTCCCATATTTGAGGATTGAGGGTAGGATTGCCTATCAGCAGTACCTTATTATCCTTATCCAACAGGAAACATTGGTAACTCACATTATCGGGCAACTTATTTGCCGCGTTCAGCTTGTTTTCATTATCTATATAAACAGCCTGACTGAAATTATCTCGTTTCAGTAAAAATTTCAGTTCTTTTTCGTCTTTAGGTTGGAAATAAAAGTGGAAGCTGACTTTCCCTGTCATCTCCGCCCCGGCTTCTTTTATAAATGTATTCCATTTATAGAGCTGTAATTTACAACTCGTACAACCTGTAGAATCGGTATAGATAAGTACTTTATATGGGGCACTATTGTCAGGGCAAACAGTATCATGCCCCAAGTATGTACATCCGATATCTGCCGGCAGAACAATTTCTTTTCCGATCCATTCGGTTACAATCTTTTCGGTTTCGGCCTTCTTTCCATCTTTTTTGCAAGATGCGATTCCGAATATGACTATTGCCGATAAAAAATAAGATAAATAATTTACCATGTGTTCTATATTGTTTATTTGTTACCACCACACTTGTTTCCCGTTTTCATAGGTAAAAACTCGCTCTTCACTTCCCCGGCGCAGATTACGTAGCCAAAAAAGTGCTCCTTTCGGCACATTTTCATAAACGAGAGGAGAATCTAATGCAGTTTGCTTTCCTAATGTCTTCCACCCTTCTTCCGAAAAATATAATAGCTCATATTCATCACCGATGCGTATACCATTGTCATCGTTTCGTCCTAGATAGCGTATCCTACCTATATATGTGGGTTTTTCCAACTCCAAACCAACCCAAGCTCCGTCCGGATCATTCGCACTGAAATAGGAAAGGGGGTCTCCGTCAAAAACAGATTCTATTTTGATTGTTGGATCATTCCAAAACGACACTGAATTTCCAATTACTTTCCCTTTTTGGACTTGTTTCCCGTCTTTATCAAAAAAATCTATTTCAGCAATATCACAATGTCCATTTTTTCCTGACAGGTATCTCAGGTATTTAAATTGTTTATTATTATTATTGATATATACGTTTTGGTATGCTAATTCAGGAATCGTATCTATCATGTATAATAATTGGGAATCATTGAAATCAGGACCGTTTGCTCCCTGAAACTGACCGCCTAAAAGTCGTTCCTGAAATAGTCTCAATCTATCAGAGCTAGGATATTTACGATCTATTCGGATCGTTTGTAATTGTGTGGTATCGGCCCATAAAAAATGATAAATTCCCATACCATTATAAATAAAAGGAATATATAGTTTTTCCGATTTTTCATTATTATAACGACTTAACAGATATACAATATTGGGTTCAAAATGTTCTAATCGAGCCCTTTTGTTTTTTACAGGTATTGTCCCTATCGGTATCCAATCTTTATTATTAAATACATTCAGGTAAATAATTCCATCTGCAATATCTATTGGGATATCCATCCTTTCATCAGGAAAATAGAGGACAGAAACATCTTTCATGTAGAGGTCTCTAAAATTGGGTGGAATATTTTCGAGACCAAGTTTAAGAACATAGGATTCATCTTGTGATGCAAAGCATTTCCTATGTACTTTTCCTATCCTATAATGAGGTTGTTGCCTTATCGTATCAGGCATCATATCTTCTATTGCAAAAGCAATACATCTGTCTTTTTCATCTGTCATATAGTTCCAAAAGTGTTTTGGGTTCTTTTTTTCAGGTGACTGCATAAGAAAGTCAATTCCACAGGGGATTCCTACCGATCGCATTGCATAAACGACCAAGTCACATCTGTCCATACAGTTTCCATATCTGCTTTCCAATAACGTTTTTGCACCTAAATGAGGAAAAAGTAGTTTGACATCAAATAGCCAATTTTTTTTGGATAATTCTACATATATATATTGACATGCCCTAACAGAATTATCAATTTTCAAATGAGATTCTAAAATTGGCTGGAATGTATTATAAAATAACTCTCGCCAGTCCTCTAACGGTTCATTATCAACCCTGTATGGCAATATTTCCTCGCAGAACCGTTCAAATGAAATATGTTCCCCCCATGGAGCCTCCAACCAAACTTTAAAGGCAAATTCTATATTCTTAATAAGATATTCAGCAGTTATTACATCTATATCGTATATTTTTTCAAATTTAGAATCCTCCAGTTGTCCATATTTTTCCTCCAGTAATTCAAATGCCCGGTAAGGTGAACAATTCTGTTCCAATGCCAAAGTATAAATTTCAGATTTTATTTTTTCAAATTCAGTACAGGTTAATGTGTGTTTTCCCGGCATGTTCTCTATCAGAAAACATGCTGCATCATATTTCATTCTGCTGATAGAGTCCTTGCCGTCATAGTATTTCAATACTTTTTCCAACTCTGCACGATTCTCTTTTGCTAAGACCAATGCATCCTCTAACTTTTTTGATTTTTGGTTACAACAACAAAAAAGAATAATTAGGAGTAAACACGTTGTCGTGTATATATTAAATTTTTTCATATTAAATTTGGGGGCTATACAGTAAAGAACGCCAAAACTATTAAACCATAAAAATATTTTTTTAGCAAAAAGTAACACATTTGTCGCAAATTGAATATTATTCAATTTTACAATATAAAAGATCAATTATTTTCATATTTTGGTTAATATAATCAGCTAATTGGTCATCAGGGAGAGAGATTTTATCAACAGGAATATAAAAGAATATTATTTCATCCAACTGGCGGGCATCTTCTGATACATAGTCTCCCTCTTCATCAAGAAGCATGTCATTAAGATTCTCTGTACTAATAGTTTTACCATTCAAAGGCCCCCTTTGACATTGAGCACTCTGACATTAAATTCATGCCCATTCAATTCAACTGTTTCATACAGTGGTTCGTTAAGTAATTTTCTACAATCAGGGCAATATACCAGAATTATAAATTAAAGAGGGATGTATTATACCGAACGCCTATTTTCAACTTAATAGAGTATGACATTTACAATCTCCTTATGAGGAACTTTTGGACGAAAGCCTCTTTTATTGAGCGGAATATAACATAGTATTTCCATTTCTATTGTATATTTGTCCAGTACTTGATACATTCGGGGTGAGCAATCAGTTTGAATATTTTGCTTTACAAATTTATCAGTTCACCCTTATTTTGAAAAAAGTTTAAATCACTTCAACAAAAAACAAAACGACTTAATCAAATTATAGGGATTATTTTTGAAAAAATATTCCGAGCCAGTTGATTTTTATTCTCTTTTTGAAAAAAAATAACAAATTGAACATTCGTTGCATTTATTGAAACATCTCGATTTGGTTTATAACCTATATTTACAGAACTTTATCATCCCGATGGAAAGCCAAAAAACAATGTGTTAATGGGAAGAAAAAAGGGCGGGCCATTGTACACTCTGGCAAAAGTTGCAACAACAAGCTCCGCCCCGGCCTTCCTTAACAAAAAAGAAAGGAGGTGACTGCAAAGATAACTAATTGAAAACTGAAATCTATGTGATTTCATAGCTGTTGAATTGAAGCGAAGCGTAAATCGGCGGAGCCAAAGGATAAATGCAGCTTAAAACAACAAAATAATTTTAAAATTAAAATTAATACAAATAGACATTATATAGAATAAACTTTGAGACTAGTGATTATCAATTAGTTATAATTAAAAAATTTCAAACTGCTTATTTTCAGTATATTAAAAAATATATTATTTTGTAAATACTTGATAATCAATTAAAATAAACTCTTATTCAATATAAACTCTAATGAAAAAGAAAATTTTTGGAAGTCTTATAGTAATAGCTATTGCTACTGTGGCGGCGTTTAATGTGAATATGAATCTAGTTCAGGAGAGTAATATGTCGCCGCTAGCATTGGCTAATGTGGAGGCGTTGGCTGGTTCCGAATATCATCAGGGACTACCAGGTACAAATTGGAAAACATACACAATCTCATGTACTGTTGCACAACAGAATTCAACTGGTTCTTCGTGGTATTGGGATGTCAACGCTCAGGCTTATGTCTATGGAATACCTGTAGGAGCAGGTACAGGAGGCGGTGGCTCCAGCTCTTCTGAGATAAATTATGCACCAATGACTTACAACAAAGATGTGTGTGGAGCAGGGAGTGGCACTTGTATATATAGTGCCCCGAGCGGTCATCCTTGTGCCTAAATTAGTTATTTATAAAAATGGGGAAAATGCAAAATCATATTACATCCTTTTTTTTCGCTTTATTATTGCTTTTAAGCGGATGTGTTGGTTCAATAATAGATAATGATGTGCGTGACACTTCAATTCCCGATATGACGGTTAAAATTGACTCCTGTATTACTATTAAAGTAGAAGATTTTGATGGGAGTAAGCCTTATAACGTTGAAAATGTAATCGACTCAGTATCCTTTATCAAGTTGACAACAGAAGATGAAGCCATATTAGGCGCAATAGATCAGATTATTTTAATGGATACTTGTCTTCTTGTCAGGGATACATACAAAACAAAATTAGTTAAAATGTTTTCAATTTCAGGGCAATTCCTGCGTATAATAGGACGTATAGGACAAGGTCCCGGAGAATATGTGGAGCCTACATATATGACTGTAATTGAAAATAAAATTGCTATATATGACCAATTTACAAAGAAAATTTCGTTTTATGGCATTGAAGGCAATTTTATTCATTCTCTGAATATACCTTTCTTTAGTTTGAAATTTCATGCTTTTGATAATAACCATTATTTATTCAATACAGTTAATTCAGATAATGACCATTTTAAACCGATTTACGGTTACTCTATCTTCGATTGTGATTCAAGTTTTGCATTTAAATCACATGGATTTTATAGAAGAAAAGATTCATTTTCCAGCATTATTAATAATCATAATTTCTTTGCTAAAAACAATTTGGTATATTTTCGCCCTGTATATAATGATACAATATATACTATATCCAAAGAGAATGTGATAAGTGCTAAATATGCTCTGAATTTCGGAAATAGAACGGTACCCGAAAGGTTCCGTAATGGAGATAATAGCAGGGAATACAAAAAAGCATTAGGGAACCAAGACTATATGTTCATGGATGGGAACTTTTTTCTGACTGAAAATTACTTTTTATTCAGCTACATGAAAGCATATGCCAGATATGATTGTATTTACTCCTTATCTTCAGGGAAAACAATTGCATTTCACAATAGAAAAGGACTATTTCCTTTAGTATTTGCCAATATAATAGGTACGACAAACGATGCCTTTATTGGATATATGTTTCCATCAATGGTAAGTCAACAATTAGGAGGATGGAAAAAACTCCCTTATGATGATCTGGTAAAACAATTTGGAGAAGATAGGGTAAAATTAGGGATGTCAATGGAAAGCGACGAAAACCCTATTATAACCTTTTTCTATCCAAAAAAATTTTAGATGAGGTAATAAAAAGAAGAAAAGGGGTGGAATATTGTCCGCATTGCAAGACCAAACAATAATACTCCCGCCCCGGCCTTCCTTAACAAAAAAGAAAGGAGGTGACTGCAAAGTTAAGAATTAGATTTTGAAATCTATGTGATTTCATGGCTGTTGAATTGAAGCGAAGCGTAAATCGGCGGAGCCAAAGGATAGACACCGCTAAAAACAAGGAAACTATTTTAGTCAATCCTTAAAAAGTCATTTTAAGTTCAAGTATAAAAAAGTCTGCCTGTATTTTGCAAAAGAAACAGGCCATTTTTTGTTTGTATTTGTTGATCATTCTCTTGAAGTTGAATCCCGCCGCCG
>NZ_BAAHWU010000014.1:0-62456 GCF_054601275.1 Dysgonomonas reticulitermitis
TAGATCCTGTCTTTTTCTAATTAAAAGTTAATGCAGCAGATGGAGCTTTTTTATCCAGGAAAGATATTCAATTTGGAGTTTCCTTTATCTTTCTTTTTTATAAAATACAAACTAACGATTTTTAATTCTTCATTTTTTTTTGCCCTGATTTTTTATCTATTTAAGGATGACTTTTTTATACTTTTAGATGAGGTCGACAACGGTTATGCCCGTACCTCCGAATTGGACGTGCTCGTCCTGATAGTTTTGAACTCCCGAAGCCGTGCGTAAATAATCACGGATAATTTGCCGCAATGCTCCTGTTCCTGTTCCATGTAATATACGTACCCGTGACATACCGACAAGCACCGCGTCATCAATGAAATACATAACAGCTTGTAATGCTTCATCTCCACGCATACCACGGATGTCAATATCTTGTTTGAAATTAAGCTTTTTGTTTCGCATGTCGTCGCTGACAGCGGCATTGACCAAAGTGCTTTTTTGATCCCGCTTAATTTGATTCTTACTGACGTATTCCAAGCTTTCGAGTTTAACTGTCGATTTTATCATTCCGAATGCAACCGTTGCATTCCCTTTTTGTATATCGAGAACCTGTCCTACAGAAGATTGACCTTTTATGCGTACATTGTCTCCTACAGATACAATGGTCGTATTCTTTTGGTCTTTTACTTGTTTATCCTTTTGCTTCTTATTCTTCTCTTTGTCTTTTAGTTTCTGTATTTTTCGGGTAATTTTTTCGTCGGTTAAATTTTCTTCGTGTTTTAATGACGATTTGAACTCCCCAAGAGTTTGTCTTGCCTGCTTCGTTTTTTCCTTTTCGGCTTGAGATTCTTTGATGGTACGTATCGTATTTTCTATTTTAGCATTAGCCTCGGATAATAGTCTTTCGGCTTCGGCTTTTGCTTGACGGATAATTTCTTTTCGTTGCTTTTCTATTTCTAATAAATCAGCTTCGTAATTTTCTGTTATTTCTTCCAGTCGTTTTTCTTTCTGACGGACATTCTGTCTTTTTGTTTCCCAGTAACGTTTATCGCGGACAATATCTTGCAGATATTTATCCATGTTTATGTAGTCGCTGCCAACAATACCGGAGGCATCGCTTATTACATCTTCGGGTAATCCTATTTTTCGTGCTATTTCTATAGCGAATGAACTTCCCGGATTCCCGATAGATAGAGTAAATAAAGGTTGCATAAGATGCCGGTCATAAAGCATGGCGCCGTTTATTACACCCTTATTTTCATTTGCAAAATGTTTCAGGTTCTGATAGTGGGTAGTGATTACACCGAACGCGCCTTTCTCATTGAAACGTTTAAGTAATGACTCGGCTATAGCCCCCCCGATCTGAGGTTCTGTTCCACCTCCAAACTCGTCTATGAGCAGAATCGTTTTGTTGTCACAGTTTCTGACAAAATATTTCATATTGGTCAGATGTGAACTATATGTGCTTAAGTCGTTTTCAATAGATTGTTCGTCGCCGATATCGATAAATATATTGTCAAATATCCCTACTATCGAATTTTCGGCAAGTGGAATTGGAATGCCGCATTGTACCATGTATTGTAATAGCCCGACTGTTTTTAGACAGACAGACTTTCCTCCGGCATTAGGTCCTGATATTATTAACAGACGGTTGTCTTCTTCCAATTCGATGTCAAGGGGCACTATCTGTTTGTTTTGTTTCCGGTGCGAAATCAATAATAGAGGGTGCTTTGCCCTGTACCATCTTATAATCTGTTTGTTTTCGATAGATGGCTTAATAGCCTCAATATCTATGGCAAAAGTGGCTTTAGCCCTGATAAAATCGATAGTAGCCAAAAATTCGTAAGACTGGATAATATCTTGGACCAATGGGCGTAAAGTATCAGTAAAAGCAATCAGTATCTTTATTATCTCGCGTCGTTCTTCACTCTCCAGTTCACGTATACGGTTGTTGGCTTCCACTACTTCGGCCGGTTCTATAAAAACAGTTTTTCCCGACGCCGATTCGTCATGCACGATCCCCTTTATTTTACGTTTGAAGGCAGGTGCAACAGGTATAACCAACCTGCCATCCCGCATGGTCGGAGTTACATCTTTTTCTACCAGCCCTTCGTTTTGCGCTGCGCGGAGAATAGCGTTCAGGCTACGGGATATACCACCGGATACATGTGCTATTTCTTTTCGAATACGGCTCAATTCACTGGAAGCATTATCTTTTATCCGCCCGAATTTGTCGAGAATATTGTCTATCCGGCTAATTAGTTGAGGAAATACAGTTACTTCTCCGGCTAATTTATACAAACATGGATAAGGGGTATTCTCTTCCTCTTCTTTTTTAAGAAAACTAACTATTTCTTTTATCGTTTGCAGAGAACGTCTCAAATCAAACAGATCACTTTCGTCTATCCACGTTCCTTCAACTTTTATACTCGCTAAAGATTGTCGAACATCCAGGAAATAATTGGTAGGAAAATTATCTTCTTCTTGTATAATCCTTATAAATTCTTCTGTTTGAGATAAAGATGCTGTTATGAATTCATAATCAGTGTAAAACATCATGCTTTCCACTCTCTCTTCACCAAGACTACTCAGACATTTCGATGTGAGTAATTGACGTATTTTGTCGAATCCTATTTTGAATTCAAAATTTTCAGGATATATCACTATATTTATTTTAACATGCAAAGATAACTATTTCTAAAAATTATACTCTTATGATTTAAAACATTGCCGGATTTTTTTGATAAAAGAAAATTATAACTAAATTTGCAATGACTAGAGGAATTATTTGCCTTTTACAAACTATTTTGGACTAGCATAAACTGAACATGATATTATATAACTACTATCAAATAATCAACATAATTGTATAGCAATGCATTAGAGAAGTGACTAAGGATTTATTGGGCATTTATTATCCTGCAATGACTTATATCTTTAAATTAACAAGTGTTTTTATCTCAATAGTTTGCTTGCGAAAGTGGATATGGGGTTTTGTCATTGATTGCTTCTCTTTGCATTGTTTTATTATATGCTAAACCCAGACTATTCCCTTTTTATATTCATTCTAAATAAAGATTGTTTTCTAATAAAAAATACGCATCTTTGTACTCCAATAATATAAATGAAATATGCATTTATCTGATCTCAAGACCGGGGAAAAAGGTGTTATTGTACGCGTTAACGGCAGTGGAGCTTTTCGTAAGCGCATTCTCGAAATGGGCTTCATTAAAGGAAAAACGATTAAGGTTATTTTAAATGCTCCCCTTAAAGATCCAATCAAATATAAAATTATGGATTATGAGGTGTCTCTTCGTCGTAGCGAAGCGGCCCTTATAGAAGTTGTTTATCCTGATAATAAAGAAGTAGAACATTATCTGGAGAAATCTGCTTTTGATTCCGAAATTATGTATCAGGAGATTCATCAATCGGTGAATAGACCTGTAGACGACAAAAAGATTATTAAAGTCGCATTGGTGGGAAATCCTAATGCAGGGAAAACGTCTTTGTTTAATATTGCATCGGGAGCGCATGAGCATGTAGGAAACTATGGCGGCGTGACTGTCGATTCTAAAGAAGGGAAATTTAAACATGGAGGGTATGTTTTCCGGATAGTAGATTTACCCGGCACATACTCTTTGTCAGCTTATACCCCGGAAGAATTATATGTAAGGAAACATATTGTTGAAGATAGGCCGGATGTTATAATAAATATAGTAGCGGCATCGAATCTTGAGCGTAACCTGTACTTGACTACCGAACTGATAGACATGGAAGCTCCTGCGGTGATTGCACTCAATATGTATGATGAGCTGCAAGATGCAGGTAGTGAATTTGATTATCAGGCTTTATCGAAAATGATAGGAATTCCTATGGTACCTACTGTTGCCAAGTCTGGAGTTGGTATTGAGGATCTATTCGATGCGGTTATTCGTGTTTATGAAGATAAAGAGCCTGTTGTAAAAAGGGTACATGTATATTATGGCAATACGGTAGAGAATGCGATTAGTAAGTTGAAAATTTTGCTGGAAAAGCAAACCAATCACACACTGTTATTTCCCCGGCGTTATATTGCGGTTAAATTAATAGAAAAGGATAAAGACATAGAAAAATATGTCTCCACTCTCGCTAATGAAGAAAAATTGCTTGCCTTAAGGGATTCGGAAGTAAAGAATATAGAGGAAACCTTGAAAGAAGATACCGAGTCTGTATTGACAAATGCCCGTTATGGGTTCGTTGCCGGAGGATTGAAGCAAACATTAAAAGAAAAAACGAATGAGTCTGATATTACTCGTATTATAGATGCTGCTGTTACGAATAAATATATAGGATTTCCTTTGTTTTTCTTTTTTATGTGGGTTATGTTCGAGTGTACATTCCGGCTGGGTGGGTATCCTATGGAGTGGATCGAATCGGGCGTGACATATATTGGCAATTTGGTACGGGGAATCATGCCTGACGGAATGCTTAAGGATTTGGTTGTGGATGGAATAATTGGCGGAGTAGGGGGTGTTATAGTATTTTTACCCAATATACTAATATTGTATGCGTTTATATCTTTTATGGAAGATTCGGGCTATATGGCCCGGGCTGCCTTTATTATGGATAAAGTCATGCATAAGATGGGGTTGCACGGGAAATCCTTTATTCCCTTAGTGATGGGCTTTGGCTGCAATGTCCCCGCTATACTGGCTACCCGTACAATCGAAAGCCGCAATAGTAGGATGGTTACAATGCTGGTTAACCCTTTCATGTCTTGTAGTGCCCGTCTGCCGGTCTATTTATTGTTTGTAGGGGTTTTCTTCAAATCATATGCCAGTTTGGTGTTGTTTGGGTTATATTTTACAGGTATATTATTAGCTGTTATATCAGCCAGATTATTTAAGAAATTCTTGTTTCCTAAAGAGGATACTCCTTTTGTGATGGAGTTACCGCCATACCGTATGCCTACATTAAAAGCTGTGACAATACATATGTGGGACAAATCGCAGCAATATTTAAAGAAAATGGGAGGGGTAATCCTTATTGCATCTATTATAATTTGGTTTCTAGGCTATTTTCCTCAAGATAAAGAGCGTGAAGCATTGTTTGATGCGAAGGTGGCTGATGTCGAGCTTCAGTATGAAAATAAGGTTGTAGGTGAAGAACAAAAAAACGAGCAGATAGAGCAGATTGAAGATCAGCGAAATATAGCTCATCAGGAAAATTCATATATCGGACGTGTAGGCAAAGCTATAGAGCCCGTTATGAGTCCTTTAGGATTTGATTGGAAGATTAGCGTGAGCCTGCTTTCGGGAATGGCGGCAAAAGAAGTCGTAGTTAGTACATTGGGGGTTCTCTATACAGGAGATCCTGATAGTCAGGAAACATTGGAGACGCGGCTGTTGAGTGAGACTAAGGCTGACGGTACTCCTACTTTTACACCTTTGGTAGTTGTCAGTTTGCTACTTTTTGTGCTGATTTACTTTCCATGTGTCGCTACGATAGCTGCCATAAAGGAGGAGTCCGGCTCATGGAAGTGGGGTGTTTTTAGTGTGATTTATACTACTTCGTTGGCGTGGATAGTTTCCTTTATGGTATATCAGATTGGAAATATGCTGTAAATTTTGTCTTAATTCTTATCTTTTACTATTATTTGAATTGTTATAGTGTATTCTGGTCTTAAAAGGTGGTAAATGCTGCCTTTTTTTGCCTTTTTGCGTGAAATAAGAATTTTAAATGTTAAAAGTACTCTTTCGGGCGAAGAAAACACTCTAATATAGTCTTCCTTTATTTACATAATATATATAAATATTTACATAATATCCGATATTTAACATAAATAACTGCTTCCAATAATTTATTCATCTCTTGTTTGTTAGCATCCTCTTTCAAAATGTCATATTTTGTATAAATTAATCAAAAGTTTGTTTTTTCGTGAAAATTGTCTAATTTTGTATCTCAGACAGCAAACTGATGCTAAAATGCCCGAAATGGAAGCAAATTGTTAAAATGAAGCGTCGGATTGAAATTTAAACTAACAAAAAGTAGTGTTTGTATGAAGAAAAAAGTAATGTTGATTTTATCCTGCTTATTATTAAGTATAGGATTTATTACTGCACAAACAACTCGGATTTCTGGTGTTGTAATAGACGATGCTGGTGAGCCGGTTATTAGTGCTTCTGTAGTAGTAAAAGGAACTACAGTTGGAACAATTACCGATATTGACGGTAAATTTTCAATTAATGTTCCTGATGGAAGAAATACACTGGTATTTACATTGGTGGGGATGAAAACTGTTGAGGCTCGCCCTGTACAAGGTATGCAGGTTGTAATGGAATCTGATAGTAAGCTTTTAGAAGAAGTTATTGTAACGGGTTATGGTAATTTCCGCAAATCCTCGTTTACTGGAGCTGCTTCAACGATCGGAACAAATGACGTCAAAGATACTCCGTCCGAAACCGTCCAATCAAGATTGGCTGGTTCTATAGCCGGGGTGAAGGTTTCTGCAAACGCGGGACAACCTGGTGGTTATACATCTGTGCGGATCAGAGGTACGGGCTCTATCAATGCATCGAGCAATCCTTTATATGTAATAGACGGTGTGCCTATTTATACGGGTGATGTTTCTGAATTTACTTATGCTCAATCAGGTACAGATCCTTTGTCAATGATCAATCCGAGCGATATTGAGAATATTACTGTGATTAAGGATGCCGCGGCAGCCTCTTTGTATGGGTCTCGTGCGGCAAACGGGGTGATTATAATTACTACCAAAAAGGGAAGCGCAGGTAAACCGGTTGTAAGTATGAAAGCTGACTGGGGTAGTTCCGATATAGCCATTGGCAATTGGCGTGAAACATTGGATGGAGATACACGGAGAAGTATATTGAAGCTTGGTTTGCAAAATTATCTGGAAAATAACGGTACGGCTCCGTCAGAGTCAGCTGCGGCTGCTGAAAATCTTTTATTAAATAACGCTACCTTTAATAAGTACTCTAACAAACCTGCTAACGGCTGGATAGATTGGCAAGATTTAGTATTGCGTAAAGCTGCACACAGTAATTATGAATTTAGTGTAAGAGGCGGTGATAGCAAAACGAAGTTTTTTGCTTCATTAGGACATACCGATCAGGAAGGTATTTCCAAACAATCGGAATTTAAACGTTATACCGGAAGGGTAAATGTAACCCACCAGTCAGACAGGTTAACTTTGGAAGGGAATGCGCTTGTTGCAAAATCGCGGCAATTGCGTAGTAACGAAAATACATCGTATGCCAGCCCTATCATGGCTGCATTTGGTTTGGGCTCTAGCCCGGCTTTCGATCCTTACAATCCTGACGGTACATTTAACTATGGAAACTCTCCTGCGAGTGCTACCTCTAATGCTTTGGCCAGTATGGTTTACAATTATAACGATGCCGGTATGATTCGTTCGACCTCCTCATTAAAAGCCGGATACCGCCTATGGGACAATCTGGTGTTGAGCGGAAGATTAAGCTATGATTATTTGAGGAATAAAGAAGTTGCTTGGTGGGATAGCCGTACAGGTGACGGAAAGAATTATAATGGCTTGAATCAGACTTATATATCAGAATATGAGACACTTGGATCTCAGGTTCAAATGGCTTACCAAAAGACTTTTGCTAAATTACATACAGTGGATGCCTTGGTTGCTTTTGAAACAGAAGGTACAGATTATAGCTATGCTTACATGATGGGTTATGATTTTCCTAATTATACGCTGAGAGAGATTGCAAGTGCTGCAGAAAGAGATGCAGAGACCGGAAAAGAAGAAGTGCGCATGATGTCTTATCTGGGACGTATCAATTATACATATTCCGATAAATATTACCTGAGTGCAAGTTTCCGTAGAGATGGAACATCACGCTTGTCAAGCGTAAGCCGTTGGGGTGGCTTTGGTTCTGTATCCGGTGCGTGGCGTATTTCCGGTGAGTCGTTTTATACGCCGGAGATAAGTAAAATAGTAAATGATGCCAAGCTTAGGGTATCTTATGGTACTAACGGTAATTTGCCGACTAACTGGTACGCTTATCAGGGTGTTTTTGGCTTTGGTGCGAATTATAATGGCATGGTAGGTTCAAATGAAACAAGTATTCAGAATGATGAATTAAAATGGGAAAAGAACGCTGTAACGAACATCGGCCTCGACCTTTCGTTCATTGATCGCATTAATGTGACCTTGGATTATTATAATAGAAATACTAAAGATTTGTTATATCGAGTTCCTGTTTCGCAAACAACCGGATTTTCTGATGCTTGGACTAATATTGCGTTGATAAATAATAAAGGATTTGAATTGGATATCAAGAGCCAGAATATACAACGATCCGGTTTTGCATGGTCAAGTTCGTTTAACCTTGCTTACAACAAAAATGAGGTAAAAAAAATCAGCAATACAGACGATCCTGAGATTAGTGGTGTAACTATTATGGAAAAGGGAAAACCTTTATACTCTATTTATGCATACGAATATGCAGGAGTTGATCCTGCCACAGGTAAAGAATCATTCTATATTAACAAAGAAGGTCATGAGCGTGAAATTACCACCGACAGGGCACAAGCGGATAAAATCAATTTAGGTTCCGTTACGCCTGAAGTAACAGGAGGTATCACCAACTCGTTTTTATACAAAGGTATCGACTTTTCATTTGTCTTCACTTACTCTTTAGGTGGCCACGTATACGATTATGCCACATGGTTGCAGACCAATGGTGGAACATATAATTATCGAGCCCAATTACCGTCTTACTACAAAATAGAAGATATGTGGCAAAAGGCAGGCGATAATGCAAAATTGCCGCAATTTGTATATGGTAATGTAAATACAGTATCATCGCGTTGGTTATATTCAACCGATCATTTACGCTTAAAAAGCGTCACTTTGGGCTATTCTTTACCTACAAATATTTTGAAAAAGATTGGTTTTGGCAAAGCACGTGTATATACATCAGCTACCAATTTATTGACGTTTAAGAAATCGGGTTTATACTTAGATCCCGAAACTCCTATCAATGGTCAGGTAACGTTTGAAACACCTCCTATGAAGACTGTTACGTTCGGTATTGAGTTAGAGTTTTAATTTAGAAAATAAGGAAACGATGAAAAATAAATTTAAAATACTTCTGTTAGCCATAGTGGCTATTACAGCGGCTTCGTGTTCTGATTATTTAGACACAAAGCAATATACAGCCATATCCACAGACCAAGCAATAACCGGCTATAACGATGCTGTGGCTGCTTTGGTCGGTATGTATGACGGACTGCAAGGTGCTTCGGGCAGAACTACATACTATGCATCCCGTATGGTTTATTACGGTGATGTCCGCGGTGATGATATGCAAGCGCAAGATGCAGGAAAGAGAACCTCTTCTTGCTACGAAATGCGCTATTCGGCAGATGATGCTCCTGTTATTTGGGCTACTCCTTACGATGCCAATCGGCGTGCCAATAACCTGATAAAGGCATTAGATGAAGGCAAGGTAACGGATGCTACGGCGGAGGAGATCGGTGATTTACGCTCTCAGGCATTGGTTGTGAGGGCATTGGTGCACTTCGACTTGGTACGTGTTTATGGAAATCCTTATACTGCTGATAATGGCGCGTCTTTGGGGGTCCCTATTGTTACAGAACCGCTTGCACCTTCCGCTACACCGGGTCGTAATACAGTGGCCGAGGTATATGATCAGGTGATCAAAGATTTGACCGATGCTATTGCATCAAATGATTTATCGACATCCGCCGAACTTGGTACTATCAATGTTTGGGCAGCTAAGGCTCTTCTTTGCCGCGTATATTTATATAAGGGCGATAATCAGAACGCTTTAACACTGGCTAAAGATATCATTACCAATTCACCTTATGAGTTATGGACGAATGCAGAATATGGAAGCGTTTGGTCGAAGGAAGGTACTTCTGAAGTTATTTTTGAAATTATTAATACTGACACTTCAGACTGGGGTGACCGTGAAGGTATTGGTTACCTGATGAGCGAAGATGGTTACAGTGATATGGTCGTAACTACGGCATTCTCTAATTTGTTGGATGAAGACCCGGCTGACGTTCGTCATTCAATTGTTTTAGCTTCTCACACAGACCCTATGAAGAATCTATATGGTACGGCAAAAGTATGGTGTAATAAGTTCAGTGGGAAAACAGGTTCTCAGATACCTATTGCCAATATACCTATTCTTCGTCTTTCGGAGGTGTACCTGAATGGTGCCGAAGCTGCCTTCAAATTGGGTGGTGCTAATTTACAGACTGCTGCCGATTATGTGAAAGCTATTGCGCAACGTGCAAATCCGGCAACTACCGAAACATTCACCACTGCTAACATATCGTTAGACCGTGTATTGAAAGAACGTCGCAAAGAACTTGTTGGAGAAGGCCACCGTTTCTTTGATGCGATGCGTAATAATCAGACAATCACACGATATACAGACGAAGCCAACAGAGGCCGCCACTACATATTGACAGTACCTGAATCAAGACGGTTTGACAGGACATATTTTAGGGCGATTTTGCCGATACCTGTTACTGAGGTTAATGCTAATCCGGTAATTAAGGAACAACAAAATCCGGGATATTGAAAATAGACTGTGCAAATTATATAAAAAAAAGAGGGTGAGAAATCATCCTCTTTTTTATTTCTTTTAACCCCGTATTAACGTTGTATCTACTCTTTCTTATATAACTTTGTTATCCATAATAATTCTAAATAGGATGGTTCAAGAGATAATCGTTGGGATAATAGGAGTATTTATAGCTTTGGTAATTGCATACAAAATATACGGATTCTTTTTTTCGAAAAATGAACAAAAGGATAGCTGCGGATGTTCAAATTGTGGGTGCAGTACGAAGCCTAAACAGGAAAATATTGAGAATTTATTTGGTTTCTGAGAATATACTTGGTACCTTTGGTATAGAATTTCGATGACAGCTTAGGTCGTATTGGTCGATTGGGAAGCTCATCAATTAATAAAATGACCGAGACAAGCTTTTGATTCCAATGGCGGGCCACACCTTCGGGTTGCTTAGCGCGGTGGATTACAAAGGGGTCGAAGCACTCAAATCCTGTTTTACGGAGTTTCGGTATATCCGCCAATACGACTTTTATATAGGAAAGGAATTGCTTTTTAGCGGTTCCTTTCTTTTTTGTAATACATTTTATTTCACATTTTCTTTCTGTCATATTTTCTTTTATTTTGTCTATTAGTTGTATATTTGTGAGCTAATAATATTGATTGTTGTTATTTTATTCGAACAAAATGAATACCCTAGAAAAGCTGACAGCCGAAAAACTACTTAGTATAAGAGCTATCAAACTACAACCGTCCAACCCTTTTACATGGGCCTCGGGATGGAAATCTCCAATTTATTGTGATAACAGAAAACTCATATCGTATCCTCGTATACGTACATTTATAAAGACCGAATTGAGCCGGCTTATACTTGAAAATTTCCCGGAAGCAGATGCTATTGCCGGTGTGGCTACGGGCGCTATAGCTCCCGGCGCTTTAGTCGCCGATGCATTAGGACTACCTTTTGTATATATTCGTGCTACGCCTAAAGATCATGGTTTAGAAAATTTGATAGAAGGGGAACTAAAACCGGGTAGCAAAGTTGTGGTAGTCGAAGATCTTGTCTCTACCGGTACAAGCAGTCTGAAAGCTGTAGAGGCAATCCGTCGCGATAGTTCGGAGGTTATAGGTATGGTTGCCAACTTTACTTATGAATTTCCTGTTGCAACAGAAAATTTTAAGAAAGCAGGTGTGGAGCTTATCACATTGACCAACTACGATGCTGTCCTTCGTGAGGCATTGCGTACTAATTATATTGCAGAATCTGACCTTGATACTTTGCAAGAGTGGAGAAAAGCTCCCGCGGATTGGAAATAAATTAATACTACCGGATGGCTGAATTTGTAAGTGAAGTAAAAACAATACCATATTCTGACGCGGATATATTTGCCGTACTTTCCGATTTAAACAATCTGGAGTTGGCTAAGGATAAAATACCTCAAAATGCAGTAAAAGATTTGACGTTCGATCAGGATTCATGTTCGGTAAATGTAGATCCTATAGGTAAGGTTAAGTTTGTTGTTGTTGAACGTGAACCCAATAAAACGATTAAATTTCAATCGGAGAAATTGCCTTTTGATGTTAATATGTGGATACAACTTGTAGCTACGGCAGATAATGAAACTAAGATGAAATTGACCATCAAAGCTGATTTAAATCCTTTTCTCAAACCGATGGTTTCTAAGCCATTACAAGCTGGCCTGGATAAAGTGGCTGAAGGATTGGCTGATTTGCCATATTCCGAAATATTGAAAGGATCAAAAGAATAAGCTGATGAAACTTTGGGAAAAAAGCACTCAGGTAAACAAAGATGTGGAATCTTATACCATAGGCCGCGATCGCGAGATGGATGTGTATTTAGCTCCTTTCGACGTATTAGGATCTATGGCGCATATTACAATGCTGGAATCCGTTGGTTTACTTGATAAAAAAGAGCTTCCCCTTTTACTTAAGGAACTAAAAAACATTTACCAACAGGCTATTGATGGTAAATTTGAAATAGAGGATGGTATAGAAGATGTACATTCCCAGGTGGAGCTTATGCTTACCCGCGAGTTGGGAGATATAGGCAAAAAAATACATAGCGGACGTTCGCGTAACGATCAAGTCTTGGTTGACCTGAAACTCTTTACTCGCGATCGTATTCATATGCTTGTAGATTCGGTTTCAAAACTAATCGATGTATTACTTAGTCAAAGTAATAAATATAAGGATGTTTTGATGCCGGGATATACGCATCTGCAAATAGCAATGCCTTCGTCTTTTGGCCTTTGGTTTGGCGCTTATGCAGAGAGCCTTGTCGACGATCTGCAAGTGTTGCTCGCTGCTTATAAAATTTGTAATAGAAATCCTTTGGGATCGGCAGCGGGTTATGGCTCATCGTTTCCGTTAAACCGTCAAATGACGACCGATTTGCTGGGCTTCGATTCTATGGATTATAATGTAGTCTATGCACAGATGGGGCGTGGTAAAATGGAGCGTACTGTCGCTTTTGCTATTGCAAGTATTGCGGGTACATTGTCCAGACTTTCGTTCGATGCATGTATGTTCAACAGCCAGAACTTCGGATTTGTGAAATTGCCGGATGAATATACTACCGGTTCGAGCATTATGCCGCATAAAAAGAATCCGGATGTATTTGAACTAACACGTGCAAAATGTAATAAACTGCAAGCATTACCTAACGATATTACACTAATAATTAATAATCTGCCTTCAGGCTATTTCCGCGATTTGCAGATAATAAAGGAATTGTTTATCCCTTCTTTCGAAGAGATGAACGATTGTTTGCAAATGGTTGCCCGTATGATGGGCGAAGTGAATATAAACGGGCATATACTGGATGATCCTAAATATTTGTTGATATTCAGTGTAGAAGAAGTAAACCGCTTAGTTCTGGAAGGCGTGCCTTTCAGGGATGCCTATAAGCAGGTGGGACTGGAAATAGAGAAAGGTAACTTTAAGCATAACAAGAAGGTTGCCCATACCCATGAAGGTAGTATAGGCAACTTGTGTAATGATAGAATTGAACTGCTTAAGCAGCAAATTGTCGATCAGTTTGACTTCGATAAGGTCGTTGCGGCTGAAAAGAAATTGACAGAATCAAGATAAGATATAGAATATTCTCTATATCTTTTTTATTATAATACGTTCAGACGAATGGAAGAATCAGAAATTATATTGGCGAGTTTATCGGGAGAAGATAAACCGGGAGTAACAGCTGCTTTGACAGCTGTATTAGCTCAACACGATGCGAATATTCTTGACATAGGGCAGGCTAATATTCATCATTCGTTATCTCTGGCCATTATGTTCGAGGCGAAGAATGCAGGCGATGTAATAAAAGACCTGCTATTCAAGGCTACCGAGCTAGGCGTTATCATCCGTTTTTCACCTATCGAGAAAGATGAGTACATGCGTTGGGTAAACTTGCAGGGAACGAAGAATCGCTATATAGTGACTGTTTTGGGCAGAACCTTGAATCCCACTCATATATCAGCCGTAGCAAAAATTAGTCAGAAATATAAGCTGAATATTGAAAAAATAATTCGTCTTACCGGACGTGTTCCTTTAAATGCTTCGGAACGACAAAGCCGTTCTTGCATTGAGTTGTCTATCAGAGGTACTGTCGATGATGTTCAGCAGTTGAAACACGATTTTATGAGCCTTGCCGACAAGATGGGAATCGATATCGCCTTTCAGGTAGAGAATATGTATCGCCGTATGCGGCGTCTTATCTGTTTCGATATGGACTCTACTCTTATACAAACAGAAGTAATAGACGAACTGGCAGAACGTGCCGGAGTAGGAGAGGAGGTGAAAGCGATTACCGAATCCGCGATGAGAGGTGAAATTGATTTTACGGAAAGTTTCAGAAAACGTGTTAGCCTGCTTAAAGGCTTGGATGAATCTGTAATGAAAGAAATAGCCGAAAACTTGCCTATCACAGAAGGGATGACAAGGCTTATCCGTATCTTAAAAAAGAGTGGTTGCAAACTGGCTATCCTGTCGGGAGGATTTACCTATTTTGGCAACTATCTGAAAGATAAATATGGATTCGATTACGTATATGCTAATGAATTAGAGATAGAAGACGGAAAACTCACAGGAAATTATGTAGGCGATGTTGTAGATGGCAAACGTAAAGCCGAATTACTACGTCTGCTTGCTCAGGTAGAAAAAGTGGATATCCGTCAGACAGTCGCCGTGGGCGACGGGGCTAATGACTTACCGATGCTGGGGATTGCCGGATTGGGAATTGCTTTCCATGCAAAGCCTAAAGTTAAGGCAAATGCGAAACAATCTTTATCTACGGTTGGCCTTGATGGTATTTTGTATTTCCTTGGTTACAGGGATTCTATGCTCGAAGGAGAGGTATAGTGTTTAAAGTAGTAAGTAGTAAGTAGTAAGTAGTAAGTAGTAAGTAGTAAGTAGTAAGTAGTAAGTAGTAAGTAGTAAGTAGTCAAGAATCTTTAAATTTTTAAATCTTTAAATTTGCCAGGCAACTGATAACTACTACTTGACATTTTTCATATATTCCTCTACTATCTTGATGCTTTGTTCCACTTCCTTTTTTAAATCCGATTCTTTATCTTCCGGATTTTGAAGAATATGGTTGTAGTTTTCCAGGGCTTTATTGTATTCTTTCAGTTCGTAGTAGGTATTTCCACGATTATAATAAGCAATAGGAGATTCTTCCAACTCAATGGCTTTGGTAAAGTCAGCTAGTGCTTCTTGGTAGTGCTCCATTTTTTCCCTTACAAGTCCACGGTTATTGTATGCGCTGGCGTAATCGGGCGTCAGTTCGATTGTTTTATTCAGGTCTTGCAAGGCTTTCTCGTACAGTCCCATATTACTGTATATCGACCCTCTGTTGTAGTATGCCATACCATCTTTCGGATCGAGTTTTATAATTTCGGAACAGGTATTCAGGGTTTGCATTTCATCTCCCATATGGTAGTATACGGTAGCTAAATGCATATAAGCTTTCAATAATACTTTATCGCGCCATTCTGTATCCTTTTTATACTTTTCATCGTTATTGATTCTCTCGATAAGAGTATTCAGCATGTTGGCTTTCTCTTGAGGGGTGTCCAATCTGTTTAGAGCAAAGTAAATGTCATTATTAAATTTCACCAAGCTCTTTTCTCCTTGCTTTTTCCTTCTGGCTATAAGGAAAAACATTAAGGCAAATAAAAGAAACATAGTGCCGAAAATGGCTATAAATCCTATGATTCCTATATTAGCCACAGATGTTGAACTACAAGATGCAAGTATTAAAGGTAGAGGCAGAATGACAATATATTTCATACGATAGGGGTTTAGATAACAAATTTAGATAAAAAGATCTTTTAGGCAACGATATATTATCCAAACCTTAACTGCTGAAAAGGATATTTAAGATATAAAAGATTTTCTAGGGTTTGCCTTTACCATTTTAAAAAGCTTATCGGATGGCCGTATTTTTTCGTTCACTTTCATCGAAAATTTCTCTCCTTTGATCGTTTCTTCTACGGGTTTCAGATCAACCCGTATTTCTTCTACTGTTTGGAATACCGCTCCGGTAGTCGGGCCTGTAATGAGTATTTCGTCACCGACTTTAAGGGATTGTGTTTCCATTAGAAATTCGGCGACTCCCAGATTTGAGAAGTATTTGAGTCCTTTTCCTATATATACTTTCCTTTTGGTTGCCCCCGAACCGTAATTGCTCGACCATTCGCCCAGCCTTTGACCAAGATAATAACCATCCCAAAATCCGCGGTTGAATACAGTGGCCAGCCGTTCGTCCCAATTTTCAACTTTTTCTTCGGTAAAAGTTCCTTCACAATATGATTTGACAGCTTCCTTGTAACATTCCACTACGGTGCGTACATATTCAGGTCCACGTGCACGGCCTTCTATTTTGAATACCCGTACGCCTGCATCCATCATTTTATTCATAAAGTGAATGGTTTTCAGGTCTTTGGGCGACATGATGTATTCGTTGTCAATCTCCAGTTCTATTTCGCTATCCTTATCTTTTACTATATATCCCCGGCGGCATATTTGGTTACAGGCTCCGCGATTGGCCGAAAGGTCTTTCTCGTGCAAACTCAAATAGCATTTTCCGGAGACAGCCATGCAAAGCGCTCCGTGTGAGAACATCTCTATCCTGATCAGTTCTCCATTAGGGCCTTTTATCTGTTGTTCTACAATATCTTTATAGATAGCAGCTACCTGATCAAGGTTCAATTCACGAGCCAAAACTACTACATCGGCAAATTGTCCGTAAAATTTTAATGCTTCGGTATTGGTTATATTCAACTGGGTAGACAAGTGGACTTCGACCCCGATACTCCGCGCATACATCATGACCGCTACATCGGAGGCAATAATAGCAGATAATTCGGCTTCTTTTGCTGCATTCACTATTTGGTGCATCAGGGTGATGTCGTTATCATAAATTATTGTATTGACTGTCAGATAGCTTTTCAGGTTATTTTCTTTACATATTGTAGCGATCTGTTTCAAATCGTCAATTGTAAAATTATTTGACGATTTGGCACGCATATTGAGTCCCTCTATACCAAAGTAGATAGAGCCGGCGCCGCCCTGTATTGCCGCAGCTAAAGAATCGTATGACCCTACAGGAGCCATTATCTCAAAATCGGATATATTTTTATTCATTTATATTATTTATTCGAAGTCTTATTTAATTGATAAGTCGGATGCAAAATTATCTCTTTTAAATGAATCGGGCAAGCTGTTAACATTTAATTATTATCAAAAAAAGGTTGTCTTAAAAGGTCTTTTGCACATCATTGGTAGGGCGATAGCCCGAAGTAATCCAGTGGACTCACCAACGACCCCAAAAGGGTAGGGCTGTTAAGTTCTCCATGTTTTTGATTACCCTGAGTACCCACTGAGAAGACACTGAGGTATATTTTAACTAAAATGTAACAAACTTCTACAGTTAGCAGTTAGCAGTCATCAGCCAACAACTCGTACCTCGTATCTCGTCCACTCGTAACTTTTTAACTAAAAAGTAACAAACTTCTACAGTAAATTAGCCATTAGCTGTTAGCAGTTAGCTTATAGCCTTTGCCGCTTCGCGCCATTGTTGACTGTTGACTGACAACTGTTGACTGTTATTGTCGCTTCGCGCCATTTGCTAATTCGCTAATTTTCAAATTAAAAATTTATCCCCGATAAGCAGGTTGACTATAAAAAATCCGTAGGATTTTCATATCAATAGAAAATTATATTCCTCTTTTCTACCCGAACGCCGTAGGTGTTCAACCCCTAAGGGGTTGCGATACCGGCCGGTTTACCTCTTCTATTGATATGAATGCCCTAACGGGCAAGAATTACGCCCAATTCTACAGTTATCAGTAAACAGTAAACAGTAGTCAGCGCTCAGAACTTAAAACTCGTAACTTTTTAACTAAAAAGTAACAAACTCCACACTCATTTTCAAATTCGCTCATTTTCAAATTCGCTAATTACCACTACATCTATAGATAAAGCTAACTTAGTTACAAGTATAGGAAACAACCATTCCATATCGCAATACTTGTAAGAGAGAACAAGAATCCCAATTACAGATAAAGGGACGAATTGAACCGTCCCTCTATTTCAATCTTTTTATCAGTCCAGTTTATGTATCACAAGCCCTGAACGTAACTTAGGCTCAAACCAGGTAGTTTTAGGAGGCATAATATTTCCCGTATCGGCTATGTCTATTAGCTGTTTCATTGTGACAGGATAAAGAGCTAATGCCAGCTTCATTTCACCACTATCCACACGTTTTTTGAGTTCGTCCAGTCCTCTGATTCCACCGACGAAATCGATACGTTTGTCGGAACGTAAATCTTTTATTCCGAGTATTTCGTCGAGTATATGTTTTGACGATATGGTAACATCCAGTACTCCTATTGGATCATTGTCGTCGTAAGTCCCTTCTTTGGCTGTCAAGCTATAGCATTTACCATCAAGGTATATGGAGAAATTATGTAAACCGGCAGGAGGTATAATGTTTGAGCCTTTTTCTTCTACGGTGAAACATGTTTCCAGTTGTTTTAAAAACTCATTTACACTCAACCCGTTCAAATCTTTTACCAAACGGTTATAGTCTATGATACTCAATTGATTGTCCGGAAAACATACGGCCATAAAGTAATTGTACTCTTCGTCTCCTTTGTGGTTTGGATTTTGTGTCGCTTTTTCCGCGCCGACGAGAGCCGCGGCTGCAGAACGATGGTGCCCGTCTGCGATATAAAGATAGGGTATATCCGCGAAGATTCCGGTTATTTGTTTTATATCATCCTTCTTCTTTATTATCCAAAAATGATGCCCTACACCGTCGGCCGCTACAAAATCATATTCCGGAGGAGTAGCTATGATTCCTGATATTATCTTATCCAAATCTTTATTGTCGGGATATGCAAAAAAAACAGGTTCTATGTTCGCGTTATTGATCCGTACATGTTTCATACGGTCTTCTTCTTTGTCGCGACGGGTAAGTTCATGTTTTTTAATATTTCCGTTTATGTAATCCTCCACATGTGAACAGACGACTAATCCGTACTGAGTCTTTCCATGCATCGTCTGGGCATATACATAATAATATTCTTCGGGATCTTCTACCAACCATCCTTTTTCCTGAAATTTATGGAAGTTTTGTACAGCGCGCTCATATACATCAGGGTGATGTTCATCGATCATTTCTTCAAAATCAATTTCCGGCTTTATTATGCGATAGAGCGATTTTTCATTGTCCTTCGCTTCTAGTTTAGCTTCCAGTGAACTTAATACATCGTAAGGACGTGAAACCACTTCCTGAACAATGCTTTTTGGAGGTCGTATCCCTTTAAATGGTTTGATTTTGGTCATAATGTTTTAATATTAGTTATAAGGTTTAAAATATCAGATAAGATATTTAATAAATCTTTTATTACCTTATCTTACTTTTTGCTAACTGCAAATATATAAAAACTATATATAAAAGCATCGTAATCCGCGAAAAATACAAATAATCTATTTGGAATAATCTTTTTGACAGGGTATTTGAACGCAAGTCAATAAAAATCTTTTCGAGTTACTACTTTTTTGATATATAATTATTACTTTTGAAGTCCTATAAACATAGAAGAGTTCTTAATTCCCTAATTTATGTCAAAATGAAGAAATATAATTTTAGTGCAGGGCCATCTATCCTTCCTCAGCAAACTATTGAGGAAACAGCAAAAGCTATTTTGGATTTTAATGGTTCTTCTTTTTCTTTAATGGAAGTAAGCCATAGAGGTAAGGATTTCCAAGCCGTGATAGATGAAGCTGTTGAGTTGTTCAAAGAGCTATTGGAGATACCGACAGGGTATTCCGTTCTTTTCCTTGGAGGAGGGGCTAGCCTGCAATTCTGCATGGTTCCTTTCAACTTGTTGGAAAAGAAAGCGGCTTATCTGAATACAGGGACATGGGCAAGTAAAGCCCTGAAAGAGGCTAAACTGTTTGGGGAAGTAGTTGAGGTTGCTTCGTCCAAGGCAGCTAATTTTTCTTATGTTCCTAAAGATTATACAATTCCTACCGACGCAGATTATTTCCATATTACAACTAATAATACTATTTTCGGGACAGAGCTGCATACGGATCTGGATTCTCCGGTGACGTTGGTTGCAGATATGTCATCCGATATATTTTCTCGTCCGGTAGATGTGTCCAAATATGGTTTAATATATGGCGGCGCTCAAAAAAATCTGGCTCCGGCAGGGCTGACATTCGTTATCGTTAAAGATGAGATTTTAGGGAAAATGAACCGTCCTATTCCTACCATGTTGGATTATCGCACACATATCGAAAATGGTTCAATGTTTAATACGCCTCCGGTTGTGCCTATTTTCGCGGCTCTGCAAACATTAAAATGGCTGAAAGCTAACGGAGGACTTAGCGCGATGTATAGTCGCAATAAGGAGAAAGCAGCGTTGCTGTATAATGAAATAGACCGTAATCCTGTATTTAAAGGAACCTGCCGGGTTGAAGACCGTTCATTAATGAATGTGTGCTTTGTACTGTCGTCTGAATATGAAGGAAATGATGCGGCATTCCTTGATTTCGCTAAAGAAAGAGGTCTTTACGAGCTTAAGGGACATCGCTCTGTAGGTGGTTTCCGCGCTTCTATTTACAATGCTATGCCGATAGAAGGAGTTCAGGCTTTAGTAGACACAATGAAAGAATTTGAAAAAAAAATTGCTAAATAATGAAAGTACTTATCGCAACAGACAAGCCATTTGCTTCTGAAGCTGTGAATAGTATCAGAGAAGCTGTTGAAAATGCAGGTTTTGAGCTTGTTTTACTTGAAAAATACACAGAAAAAAAACAGCTTCTGGACGCTGTGGCTAATGTAGAAGCTGCTATCATCCGCAGCGATATTTTTGATAAGGAAGTACTGGATGCTGCTAAGAATCTGAAAATTGTTGTGCGCGCAGGAGCCGGTTTTGATAACATCGATCTGGATGCTGCGACAGCAAACAATATATGCGTAATGAATACTCCGGGGCAGAATGCCAATGCTGTGGCGGAACTTGCTCTTGGCATGGCTGTATACGCTGTACGTAACTTGTATAATGGTACATCCGGAACCGAGTTGTATGGAAAGAAACTAGGCATTCATGCCTACGGGAATGTAGGACGCAATGTAGCTCGTATCGCCAAAGGTTTTGGAATGGAAGTTTATGCTTACGATCCGTTCCTGACTAAAGAGGCTATTGAGAAGGAGGGCGTCAAAGCTGTGGATTCGGTTGAAGATTTGTATACTACCTGTCAGGTAGTTTCATTACATATTCCTGCAACGGCTGAAACAAAGAATTCCATTAATTATGCATTATTGAGTAAGATGCCAAAGAATGCTTTGCTTATCAATACAGCCCGTAAAGAAGTCATCGATGAGGTTGAAATAGTGAAGTTGATGGAAGACCGTAAAGATTTCAGATATGTGACTGATATTATGCCGGGCAACCATGCCGGGATGTTAGAAAAATTCGGAGGAAGATATTTTTCTACGCCGAAAAAAATGGGAGCTCAGACATCTGAAGCAAACATAAACGCCGGTATTGCTGCGGCAAACCAGATTGTAGATTTCATTAAAAATGGGAATCAACGTTTCAGAGTGAATAAATGACCTGATGAAATATTCGACATAAAAATACCCCTATGGAATCCGTAGGGGTATTTTTATATTTAATTGTTTCGTTATTTATTAAGGATTGATCAGGAATAAAACAGCTCTGTTTTTATCATTTTCAAGTTCGAATGGTTGCAACCCATCTCCTTTCCAGTTAATAGATAATCTGTTTTTGTTGATACCGTATTTTGTTTCCATCGCTTTGGCAACCGCGTTAGAACGTTGCTCTGAAAGCTTCAAGTTGATTTTCGTATTCCCCGTTTTTTTATCTGCATATCCGGTAACTACACACGTTGCATTCGGATGTTCGTTCAGGTAGTTTACCGCCAATTCTATTTTAGCCCATTCGGAAGGGTCTATAACGTATTTATTTATGCGGAAGAATACAGGATCCGGTAAGAAGAAAGGTTCTCCCTTCGGTTGTTCTATCTGTTTTGTTTCAGACTTAATATTGGGAGTCGTCACATTATTTATGTTGGGCGATTTTTCTACTGGTCCACAAAGATTCGGAATAACATCCGGACAACTAAAATATTTCTTTCTCATTTTAGTTGCTTTCGACAAAACTATTTCTTCTCCGGAAACATCACTTCTTAATATAGTGACACGATCGTCGTTAATTAACTGGACAGTCGCAGGATTTGAAGTGGTTGTCGCATTTTGTGCTGCGCCAGGTAGGATAAACAAACCTAAGAGCACCAATAATAGTAAAATTTTTATATTCATAACAAGGCTGTGATGTTAAGGGAACATACTAATATAGCTATTCGATTAAAGTGCAAATTTAATAAAATTCTGATATTAAATAGCTATTTTATGTGAAAAGATTACGGAATCGTCAAAATTATAGGTTTGGGGATCAGATCTCTCTTGTTTTATACATCTTTTGATACACACTCTAATATGGGTAAGCTTAGAGTAATAAGTAATAAGTACTTAAAACTCATAACTTTTTAACTGTCGCTTCAGGGCAAACGCATCTAATATTTGTTATTAATTCCGGAATAAGTACTGTCTTTCCGAAGAAAACGCTTTATGGAAAGTCCCCTTTGCTATTTTTCAACCCTTACCGACCCTCGTGTAGAAAGAACTCGCGAGCATGATCTTGAAGATATATTATTTATCGCCATTGCCTCTATAATTTGTGGAGCAGAAGGCTGGAATGAGATTGAAGAATTCGGCAAGTCTAAAGAAGACTGGCTCAAAACGTTTCTCCGCCTGCCCGGTGGTATTCCTTCTCACGACACATTCAATCGTGTATTCTCAGCATTGGATCCTCAGGAATTGGAGCAGTGTTTTATGGACTGGACACGGTCGGTCGCCGATTTATGCGCGAATGAAGTGGTAGCCATAGATGGTAAAAGTATGTGCGGTAGCCGTACTTCAGATAAAAAGTCCATCGTTCACATGGTCAGTGCCTGGGCTGAAAAGAATCACATCGTATTGGGTCAAACAAAAGTTGATGAAAAGAGTAATGAAATAACAGCTATTCCCAAACTATTGGAACTGCTGGTACTTAAAGGCAATCAAGGAAACCTTTTGGAACAAGTAGAGGATTCTTTTCGTTTCCTGCCGATTCGTGATTCTAACGAAGAGCTGGATAGTGGACATGGGAGGGTGGAAACCCGCAGATGCCTGGTTATAGATGACCTTTCCCTGATTGAATCAAAGAAAGAATGGGAAGGACTAAGGACTTTGGTAAAGATAGAATCGGAACGTTATATCAAATCCAGTGGTAAGACAGAGAAGGAAATCCGGCTTTATATCAGTAGTCTTGTGGCTGATGCTAAACTCATAAACCAATCCATACGCGCTCATTGGAGTGTTGAAAACTCGTTGCATTGGGTACTTGATGTTGGTTTCAATGAAGATAGCAGTCGCAAAAGAAACGGATTTGCAGCTCAAAACTACTCTTTATTAAACCGGATAGCTTTAAACCTGTTGAAAAACGACAAAATAACAAAAATTGGAGTCAGAGGGAAAAGGCTGAAAGCAGGATGGGACAACAACTACCTAATCAATCTGATTAAAAATTAGATGCGTTTGTCCTGAATAATTAGTAGTTTACTCGTACATAAGTTTATTAATGCTAAGAAGGTTTGAAAAATTAATTATTCTTTTCCAATCTTCAATAAAATCGTTCGATAATTCGATAGAGTGTTCAACTAAACAGAAAGCAATCTCAAAAGAGGTTGCTTTTCTGTTTTAAATCAGTTGATTAGGGAACTTCGATAATTCACTGTTTAAGTTTTTCTATTTTATTTTTAGCTTCAGTAAATGCAGTTTCAACAACATTTACATCGTTTATAAATACAGTATTATCTGATCCATATTTTTCAAGTTTTATATACCAAGTACTTTTACCGTTATTTACAAAGTATCCAATTTGAAAACCATCTACAGTTACAAACTTATTTTCCAAATAATCAGGATTTGAAGCAATATCTTTACTTTCTTCAACTTTTAATACAGACAATGCTTTTATGACCTCAAGTAAGTCGGAATATTCGATAGATGCTGTAATATTGCTATACTTTCCCTCTTTCTCAATTTGGTAGAAGTAAGCTGATGTATTTGTATTGCTGATTTTTCTAATCCGTGTTTCAGGGGAACTGTAGGTTGTTTTTAAATCAGGAAGTTTCGTGTCTATAAATTTAGTTATTGTTCCTGTTTTAGAAGAGAAAGCATCCATTTTTGTTTTGATTGTTTCAACTTCCTTTTTTGCGTCTTGAGCAAATAGTATAGACACACAACCTAATGTTAAATAGAAAAGAATAAATAATGTTTTTTTCATAAATATATTATTTAAAAATTTACCAAATATAATAACAAAACTCACTAAACTTCTTCCAATCTTCAATAAAATCGTTCAATAATTCGATAGATATTTAGTTCATTTTCCTAATGCGCCATAACATGAGATGCATCTAAAACTATTTTCAATAAGAATAATACAGCAATAACATATACAGTAACAGATACGTCTTTATACTTGCCGGAGCATAATTTGATGAACGCGAAGCTTAGCATACCAAATACAATTCCTTCTGCAATGCTATATGTAAATGGCATGAATACAATAGTAAGAAAAGCAGGAAGGCCCTCGCTCATATCGCTAAAGTTAACCTTGGCTACAGAAGATATCATAAACAATCCGACAATAACCAGAGCCGGTGATGTTGCTGCCGCAGGAACCATCAGAAACAACGGCGCGAAGAATAAAGCCAAAACAAACATTAGGGCAGTGCTAACAGACGTAAGCCCGGTACGACCTCCCGAAGCAACCCCCGAAGCGCTTTCCACATATGCAGTAACAGTACTTGTTCCCAGAACAGAGCCTACTGTTGTGCCTAAAGCATCAGAGAATAGGGCTTTCTTCATTTGAGGGAAATTACCATCTTCATCGGTCAATCCTGCTTTAGATACCACGCCTATTAATGTACCTACTGTATCGAACAGGTTAACAAACAACAGTGTGAAAACAACAACCAGCATGTCGAATGAGAATATCTGGTCCCAGTTAAATTGAGCAAAAATGGGAGTTATCGATGGTGGGACTCCTATTACACTTGTATCCGGCAAAGTCACATCTCCGAGTATAACTCCAAAGATAGTTGCGACAACGATCCCTATTAATATAGAGCCATTCACGTTTCTAACAAATAATACGCCTGTAACGATCAACCCAAGTAAGGCTATCCATACACTATGTTGGGAAAAATCGCCTAAAGCAACCAATGTATTCGGATTGGATACTACTATATTTGCGTTTTTGAGTCCTATGAGGGTTATAAAAAGACCGATACCTACAGGTATGGCGTCTTTCAATACTTTAGGAATACTTTTTACTATAAGTTCACGGACATTGAAGAATGTAAGGACAATGAAGATAAGACCTTCAATGAATACGGCTGTCAGTGCAAACTGCCACGGATATCCCATAACGCCGCATATGGTAAATGCAAAGAACGCGTTTAGTCCCATTCCCGGAGCCTGAGCGATTGGTAATTTGGCATAAAGAGCCATCATCAATGTGGCAAAAACAGTTGACAAAGCAGTTGCTGTAAATAGGGCGTCTTTGTCCATGCCCGTAGTCGACAATATACTAGGGTTAACTATTAATATATACGACATGGTAAGAAAAGTAATAAGGCCGGCAAGAAACTCTTTGCGAATGGTGGTCTTATTCTCTTTTAGCTGAAAGAATTTTTCAAGGAAGTTTTTCATACGATAATTTTGTTTTTAATGGTAGTATGGAAACTCGCATGACAAAATTATCATAGACTTTGGTGAATCGCTATTCATGCTCGTTTTCATTGTTTTTTATCTTAGAAGTTCCACTTTGCGGCAATCGTAGGATTGATATATGCTTTGTCTTTTTTGTTGAGGAAATTATTACTGATTTCAATTTCGCTACCTAAAGCCAAATTTGGACTTACATTATACCAAAACTGCGGTTCGGTAAGGAAAACTATTTCTTTGCCACTTTCGCCCGGACCATGGGACGTGTTTTTATTTTGTGTCCAGATATCCATAAAGCCACAAACTCTCAGTTTGTTGTTACATAGATCCATACCCCAGGTTACAGTCCATTGAATATCGTTACTTACTTTCGCGAAGGCATTGTATTTGTATACTAAATATGTTCCTAAAACAGCTTTATCTATCATTGTAGAATAAGAAGCTCCCGCCATGTAAGCATTGGCTATTGAAAATCCGAAATTTTCGGCTTTACCTACACCTCCATTGAACTCTATATGAGCCTGTACAGGGCTTTTACCCAATTTGATGTCACGCGCGATTTCCATATAGGCAGTACCTATATTACCTCTGCTTTGGTTGAAATCCAGATCCACAAACATAAAAGTAGAACCCCATTTGTCAGGTTTGAACATTTCGAATGTTGCAGTAAAATAATTTTTAGTAGAAATCTTATCTCCATGTAGTGCATGACGAGGGTCGAAGTGCAATTGGAGATTTTGAGAATACACTGAAAAAGAAAGCAATAAGAATGCAAAAGAGAAGAGTACCTTTTTTACCATAATTTTAAGATTAGAAGTTTCGAATGCAAAAATAAATAAAAAAAGTATCTATTGTTATTTCGTTAGGGTTTTAACCAGGGCAAAAAAAATGAAGAAGAGTGAAACGTTGTTCGACGTTCGTTTTATCTATAATAGATAATTTGATAATTAGCGAATTTGAAAATGTGAAAATTTGAAAATGAGTGTGGAGTTTGTTACATTTTAGTTAAAAAGATACGAGTAGACGAGATACGAGGTACAAGTTGTTGACTGCTGACTGTTTACTGCTAACTGCTGACTGTTTATTCCGGTAGGAGTCAAAATTTTGATGCGGTTGCCCTGGTTAAAACCCTGACGAAATAACAATAGATACTTTTTTTATTATATTTATGAAGTTGTATATAAGAAAAATGTGATAAAGCTTTTAGCCAGATAAACGTTTTGCCTTTGATACGTTTTTCACCTATCTTTGTTGACCCAAATTAGCTTAAAAAAATAAACAATTATCATAATCGGCTGTTTAAATAGAATAAAATGAAGAAAATAGTAATTGCAATCGACGGTTTTTCATCAAACGGAAAAAGTACAATGGCTAAAAGCTTAGCTAAAGAAATAGGATATATTTATATCGATAGCGGAGCTATGTACAGGGCTATTACGTTATACTGTATAAAACAAGGTTTGTTTGATGGCAATAAATTGGATGAGAAAGGCTTACAGGAACAAATAAAAGATATAAAAGTAGAGTTCCAACTAAATAAAGAATCCGGAACACCCGATACTTACCTGAATGGTGAAAACGTAGAAGCTCAAATTCGTAGCATGGAGGTTTCTTCTAAAGTTAGTGTTGTAAGTGCGATACCATTTGTTCGTCGCGCAATGGTCGCGCTACAACAGGATATGGGCAAAAAGAAAGGGATAGTGATGGATGGCAGGGATATAGGAACTGTTGTTTTCCCTAACGCGGAACTGAAAATATTTGTTACGGCCGGGGCAGAAATAAGAGCACAACGCCGTTTCGATGAATTACGTTCGAAAGGAGATAATAAAACTACTTTTGAAGAAGTATTGGAAAATCTAAAATCCAGAGATCATATGGATCAGACACGGGCAGAGAGTCCTTTGCTAAAAGCTGATGATGCTATTCTTCTGGATAATTCATATATGACCATTGACGAACAGATGCAATGGTTAATAGAAAAGTTCAAACAAATAACTACAAACTAATGAGTAATATTGAAATAGATGCAAAGTCGGGTTTTTGTTTTGGTGTTGTAAATGCCATCAAAAAAGCCGAAGAAGAATTGGCTAAAGGAGGATTATTGTATTGCTTAGGTGATATTGTTCACAATAACCTGGAAGTAGACCGATTGGAAAGTTTGGGATTGAAAACGGTCAATCATGAGCAATTTGCCCAGTTAAAAAATGTCCGGGTTTTACTGAGAGCTCATGGTGAACCACCGTCCACATACCAAATCGCAAAAGAAAACAATATTGAGATTATAGATGCGTCATGCCCTGTTGTTCTCCGTTTGCAGAAGAAGATTCATGATAAGTACGAGCAGGAAAAGGAGCAAAATACGCAGATTGTTATTTATGGTAAGAATGGGCATGCTGAAGTAAATGGTTTGCTCGGACAGACCCAGTCTTCGGCTATTGTTATCGAGAAAAAGGAGGATTTGGAAAAACTTGATTTCTCTAAAAACATCTGTCTTTTCTCTCAGACTACCAAGCCTTTGGATGGGTTTCAGGAAATTATCGACATTATGCAAAGCCGTATGGTCGGGGATGCCAAATTTGAGTTCTTTGATACAATTTGTCGTCAGGTGTCGAACCGTATTCCAAATATAAAAGAGTTTGCGTTGAAAAACGATATAATATTCTTTGTAGCCGGAGAAAAGAGTTCAAATGGGAAAGTTCTGTTCGCTGAATGTAAAAAATATAACCCGAATTCATATTTTATAACCACACCTTCGGATATTAATCCCGATGTAGTAAATAAAACTGCCACTATTGGTATTTGCGGTGCAACTTCCACACCAAAATGGCAGATGGAAGATGTAGAAGCTAAGATAAATGAAATAAGAATGGGGGTGAATTAACCGAATTGCAATTAGAATTTAATTGTATCACTAATTTAATTTTTACTTTTGCATTGTTATATAAAACTAAGATAAGTATTATGGCTATTAAGTGTATTGGAATTTTAACATCGGGAGGTGATGCTCCCGGAATGAATGCTGCTATTCGTGCTGTTACCCGCGCGGCTATATACAATGGTATAGAAGTTAAGGGTATTTTACGTGGTTATAGAGGTCTTATCACTAACGAGATCGTACCATTCAAGACAAATAGCGTAAGTAATATCATACAGCAGGGTGGAACAATGTTGAAGACTGCCCGTAGTAAAGAATTTCAAACAACGGAAGGCCGTAAAATCGCTTATGAAACCATACAACGGGAAGAGATAGACGCGCTTGTCGTTATTGGAGGAGACGGGTCGTTGACCGGAGCCCGTATATTTGCGCAGGAATTTAATTTGCCAATTGTTGGTCTTCCGGGAACAATTGATAACGATTTGCAAGGAACAGACCTTACAATCGGTTATGATACAGCGTTGAATACGATTATGCAGGCTGTGGATAAGATACGCGATACAGCGAGTTCGCACGAACGGCTTTTCTTTATAGAAGTAATGGGGCGCGAATGTGGATTTCTTGCTTTAAACGGGGCTATTGCATCGGGCGCCGAAGCTGCTATCATCCCTGAAAAGTCTATGGAACAAGACCAGTTAGCCGATCTGATCTCAAACGGATTCCGTAAGAGTAAGAATAGTAGCTTAGTTTTAGTTACGGAGGGCGATATTACAGGAGGAGCGATGGCGATGGCTGAACGTGTAAAAAAAGAATATCCGCAATACGATGTTCGTGTATCTATTTTAGGCCATGTGCAACGGGGAGGATCTCCTACAGCCAGCGATCGTATTTTGGCCAGTAGGATGGGCGCTGCCGCGATCGATGCTCTTCTTGACGGACAACGTAATGTAATGATCGGGATTCAGAACGACGAGATTGTATATGTTCCATTCTCTAAAGCTATAAAGAAAAATAAGCCTTTACAACAAGACTTATTGGATACTTTAAAGATACTTTCGATATAATAGAAACGATTATAACAAGATTATGGGCCGGCTTATTGCCGGCTCTTTTTTATTTTCCTTATAAAGTTGACTTGCACCGGAAGCAAACTTTTTGTATTTTTGATTGATAACTTTATGATCATGAGTCAGCCTTTAGCAGAACGGTTACGCCCTCGTAACCTGGATGAATATATTGGACAAAAGCATCTTGTAGGAGATGGCGCCATTCTTCGCAAAATGATAGAGTCGGGGAGAATACCCTCTTTCTTGCTGTGGGGGCCTCCGGGTGTTGGAAAAACGACATTGGCCCAAATTATTGCTAATACTTTGGATACCCCTTTCTATACATTGAGCGCTATCAATTCGGGTGTAAAAGATGTACGGGAAGTGATAGACCAAGCCAAACGAAATCAGTTCTTTAATACAAAAAGCCCTATCTTGTTCATCGATGAAATCCATCGTTTTTCCAAGTCTCAGCAAGATTCATTATTAAATGCCGTGGAAACAGGTGTTATTACGCTGATCGGCGCTACAACAGAAAACCCTTCTTTCGAAGTTATCCGTCCTTTACTGTCCCGTTGTCAGGTTTATGTTCTTCAATCGCTGGACAAAGAAGATCTGATTGAGTTAGCTCGACGGGCAATCACTCAGGATATTATATTGAAAGACCGCAATGTTGAATTGAAAGAGACAAATGCATTGCTACGATTTTCGGGAGGTGATGCCCGTAAATTATTGAATATCCTCGATTTGGTTATTTCGTCGGAAACGGATGATAAAGTTGTATTAACAGACGAAATAGTTACCGAGAGGCTTCAGGAGAATCCGGCAGCATATGATAAAGGCGGAGAAATGCATTATGACATAATTTCAGCTTTTATCAAATCTATCAGGGGAAGCGATCCCGATGCGGCAATATATTGGTTGGCACGGATGGTGGCCGGAGGGGAAGATCCTAAATTTATAGCCCGCAGACTGGTGATTTCTGCTGCCGAAGATATCGGATTGGCAAATCCGAATGCACTCTTGTTAGCTAATGCCTGCTTCGAAACATTACATAAAATAGGTTGGCCCGAAGGACGTATTGTATTAGCAGAAGCAACTATATATTTGGCAACTTCGCCTAAAAGCAACTCTGCATACATGTCAATAGACGAAGCTATCGCTTTAGTCGATGAAACCGGGAATCTGCCTGTTCCGCTTCATCTGCGTAATGCACCTACCAAACTGATGAAAGAGTTGGACTACGGAAAGGAATATAAATACGCTCATAGCTACGAAAATAATTTTGTGGAACAGGATTATGTTCCGAAAGAGATAAAAGGAAGACAATTCTGGAAGCCCCAGCAAAATCCATCCGAAGCTAAAATCGCGGAACTTATGAAGAAACTATGGAAGGATAGATATTGAAATAATTTGATAATCTTTCCGTTTTAAAAACTAATCCGGATCATTAAATGTTTTACTTTACACAAACTATATAAATTATGAAGAAAATACTTTTAGTTCTATTTATGGCGGTAGCATTGGCCGCCTGTGGTACAGCCTATAACAATCAATTGAAACAGGTGGAGTTGGGTATGACTCAACAACAAATTGTAGCTCTTATGGGTGACAAGTACTCGGTAGTGGATCAAAAAAATAACGGTGACCAGACCATAGAGTATGTAGATAAGTTTAAGAACCACTGGTTTTTCACCTTTGTTGGTGGACGTCTGAATAAATGGTATAAAGAAACGGAGAATTAGAATTATAAAAAAGAGGCTGTCCCAAAAGTATGGAACAGCCTCAAATGTATTTGGATATTACGTCAAAAAGTTGTTTTGTATTATTCTTACCTGTGTAATATTTACTCTTGTCGTAAGATAGCCAAATCTTTAGAGGAGAATATCTATTTCATGTGGTTCTCAGGGAACAGTTGTCCAGACTTCCGCACCATCAAGACATTCTTTAATTAAAATTAATGAATCAATTTTTCTATCAAGTTTTTCTATCTTGATTCAACTCTGCCTGGGACTACCATAGAAGAAAAATAGAAAAAGACAGTTTCCGGCATTCCTCGAAGAAATAAGACAAAAGGTCTGTAAATCAAATGATTTGCAGACCTTTTTTTATTACAATAATTGAATATTAAATTACTCTCCGGACTATAAAAGACATAAACAAACGTTAAGCATTATCTTTTTACCGACTTATTTTATATTTTTGTATCTTAACAAAGATAATCGACAATGAAACAATATCACGATCTGCTGAAACGAGTCCTTGAAGAAGGTGTTCACAAAAGCGACCGGACCGGAACAGGTACAATCAGCGTATTTGGACATCAAAGCCGTTATAACTTAGCGGAAGGCTTTCCTGTACTGACAACCAAAAAGCTACATCTGAAATCTATTATATACGAATTACTCTGGTTCCTCAATGGAGACACCAACGCCAAGTATTTGCAAGAACATGGTGTGCGTATCTGGAATGAATGGGCAAATGAGAATGGCGACTTAGGACATATCTACGGCTACCAATGGCGTTCATGGCCTGATTATAACGGAGGGCACATCGATCAGATATCCAACGCTGTCAACACGATCAAGAACAATCCCGATTCCCGCCGCATCATTGTCAGTGCATGGAATGTAGCCGATCTGCCCAATATGAATCTTCCTCCCTGCCACGCTTTCTTTCAGTTCTATGTAGCTGATGGGAAATTAAGTTTACAGCTATACCAACGTAGTGCCGATATATTTTTGGGAGTTCCATTCAATATTGCATCCTACGCATTATTATTGAAAATGATGGCGCAAGTTACCGGATTAGAAGCCGGAGACTTTGTTCACACTTTGGGTGATGCTCATATTTATACAAATCATCTGGAACAGGTTAAATTACAGCTTAGCCGCGATTTTCGTGCATTGCCGCAGATGGTGATCAACCCTGACGTAAAAAGTATTTTCGACTTTAAATATGAAGACTTTCTGTTAGAAGGATATGATCCTCATCCGCATATAAAGGGAGAGGTAGCGGTATAATAAAAAGATATGCTTGCAATTTTTATTTCATGGATAACCTTGGCATTCGTACTCCTTTCATTTGGAGATATGCTGCTCGCGTTATCTGAAAAAATCCGTAAACAACCGGGAAACTATAACCTTGTCGATAAGTTACTTGCAGGGCTGTGCCTGCTCATTATTCCCTTATCGGTCTGGTCTTTATGGATGCCCTCAAACCATATATTCCTGTTGATTAGTATTGCGGTAAGCTCAGCCTATTGGTCTATTTACCGCAAAAGAGCTTTAGATACTCTAGCCCCGGTGAAACGAGCTATAGCAAGTTTGACTAAAATACAGACCCTGTTATTGATCGCGTTAATTCTATTTTCTCTTTATCTGTTTTCATGGGACCAGGAGGTCTATGACTCACTCGTGTATCACCATCAAAATATAAGATGGAACGAGGAATATGCCGTTGTACCCGGACTTGGAAACTTGGATGATAAATTTGGATTCAACTCTAATTATTTTTTACTGAGTTCGATTTTTACATTCCGATTTCTATTTGGAGAAGCGATTTATCCTGTGCAATCATTTTTTGTTACAGCTATTTCTTGTTGGGTATTGTATGTGTTATTTAAATCGAATTATGAAATAAAGCGAGTTGTAGTACTTATTTCATATATACTTCTGTTTTGGGTATCTATTTATTTTCTGGGAAATACATCGACTGATATCCTGCCTAACTTTATCGTATTTTATATTATAGCCCGGCTTATACTTCACCCTAAGTCATTAACTACAAACAATATTATTTATATAATTCTGCCGGTCTTTCTACTTACGTGCAAGTTATCCTTTTTCCCGGTTTGTATCTTTAGCGTCTATTTGCTGTACCTGCTTATCAAAGAAAAGAAATATAAAGAATTATATTTCCTGATAAGTATATGCAGCCTGATCGTAATACCTTGGTTGATACGAAATGTCATTATTTCAGGATACCTTGTATATCCCCTCTATCAGGTCGATTTATTCTCTTTCGACTGGAAAGTGCCCCGAGAGGTGGCTATACAACAGAAAGACTACATTTTTGCCGTCGGGTATTATTTCTTGCGTATCACCCTTAAATATCCGGACATGAGCATACGAGATCCCTTAGCGATAAATATACTGGCGGACATCATATATTTATTCACATTCATTTCGATGTCCATAATGACATACTATCTGATAAAGCACAGGAGAAAAGCCGGTGCGCAGGTATGGCTGATGTATTCTGTCTTTCTCATTGTCATATTGGTATGGGCTACAGGGGGGCCCGACATCAGGTTTATATCCGGTATTTTATGCGCTGCAATATTTACAGGTGGAACACTATTGTTAAAGAGCAATCACTTACCACTTATAGGAAAAACAATTTCGTTCATATTTGTAACAGGAATAATTATGTGGAATAGCTATAACCTTTACAGCTTCAGTTCACAAACTTATAATTCGAACATCGTATCTCACATCTCATACAAACCCTATTCGGTAATAGACCGGAAAAGAATACAAGGGGTAGAGGTAGAAAAAGACTTTACCGAATATCCACTCAATAATGGTATTATAATTTTGGTAAATTCCGGTTATTCCTACGATATTCTTCCATCTACAGTTACTTACGCCAAATTCCTTCCGATCGATTGTTTAGAAGCACGGGGAAGTTCTCTTCAAGACGGATTCAAAGCGAAAGAAAGCTGCAAATAATTAACATATTTAGAATCATAAGATTGTTTAAATTATTACAAGATAAACCATTGTTTTATATATTTGTATTCATTAAACTCAATAAAATAATGCCTTATGAGATTATTTATAGGTACTCTTGCAACAATAATTATACTCACCGGAGCTACTCTTACTGTACTCGCCCTGTGGGGAATAACTCCTATAGAATGGGCGCATATATGGAAAACAGGTATCACAATCGCTATTGTGTGCGTTACTGTAGTTATTCTTTGGCTGGTAAAAGTTCTTTTTTTCAAAAAAGATCCTTTCAATGTACATAAGCGAAGTAAAAACACTTTTGATTAGAAAATGTTACAATATATATCAGAAACGCAAGGATTATTTTAATCTTTGCGTTTTTCTTTATACAGGATATTTATCCTTAAATTTGCATTATAAAGAGAAAATAAATGGATAAGAAAGATTTAAAGATAGTCTTTATGGGTACACCCGACTTTGCTGTAGAAAGCTTACGGACTCTCGTAGAGAATCAATATAACATAGCAGGGGTGGTTACGATGCCGGACAAACCAAGTGGACGAGGACACAAAATCCAGTATTCGGCAGTAAAGAAGTATGCTCTGGATAACAATTTGCCACTTTTGCAACCCGAAAGGCTGAAAGATGAATCATTCCTGAAAGAACTGGATGCATGGAATGCCGACCTGCAAATCGTTGTAGCATTCCGTATGCTGCCAGAGGTAGTTTGGAATATGCCACGTTTAGGCACATTCAATCTGCATGGATCTCTTCTACCCCAATATCGTGGCGCTGCACCTATCAATTGGGCTGTCATCAATGGAGAAAAAGAAACAGGTGTAACAACATTCTTCCTGACTCACGAAATCGATACCGGAAAGATTATCCTTCAGGATAAAGTAAAAATAGAAGAGACGGACAATGTAGGAAAGATTCACGATGAACTCATGCATTTAGGGGCAAAGCTGGTAAAAGAGACCGTAGACCTAATCCTGGAAGATAAAGTAGAAGCTATCGACCAAAGCAAGTTCTATATGAATGAACAGGAACTGAAACCTGCACCAAAAATCTTTAAAGAATCTTGCCGGATAGACTGGAGCAAAGGTGTAGATGCTATACACAATCATATCCGGGGACTATCGCCCTACCCTGCCGCATGGTCAGAGTTACACAGCGAAGACAAAGAACCGTTGGCTGTAAAAATATACGCAGAGGAAAAGATAATCGCAAAAAATAATCTACCTACAGGTCATATAATTACAGATAATAAAACTTATCTGCATATTATATGCAACAATGGATATATAAACGTTACCGAATTACAATTTCCCGGAAAAAAGGCAATGGGAACAGATGAGTTACTGAGGGGCTATAAATTTGAAGAAGGAGCATATTTTAAATAAAGAAAAATATGAAAAACCAATTGAGGAAATTAATTGAAGAATATTGCAGCCTGCAACCTTTTAGTGAAGATTGCAAAAAAAGGCTAGATAAAAAATTCAGGCTGGAATTTAATTATAATTCCAATCATCTTGAAGGAAATACTCTGACTTACGGTCAAACTAAATTATTATTGATTTTTGGCGATACAACAGGCGATGCCAGAATGCGCGATTACGAAGAAATGAAAGCGCATAATGTAGGGCTCCGATGGATTGAAGAGACAGCAAAAGACAAATCACGTCAACTAACCGAACGAGATATTCGCGACCTCAATAAAATTATACTTGTAGAAGACTATTGGAAAACCAATCCAAAGAATGGTAGTAGATACGAAATAAAAATAGGTGTTTATAAAACCCGTCCCAATTCAGTTATTACAGCCACAGGCGAAGAGTTTCATTACGCATCGCCCGAAGAAACTCCGGCAATGATGAACGACTTTGTTTCTTGGATGAATAAGGAGATTGCCGAAGGCTCTATGCCGCCTGTCGAATTAGCTTCGTTGGTTCACTATCGTTATATCCGCATCCATCCTTTTGAAGATGGCAACGGACGTATTGCACGTTTGTTGGTAAACTATGTTTTGATGCGTTATGGTTATCCTATGGTTATTATAAAAAGTGAAGACAAAGAAAATTATTTGCGAGTACTCCATCAAAGCGATATTAACGTCGGCTTGACTCCATCTGATGGAGCAAATGCCAAATTCGAAGACATTGAGCCATTTATAAATTACATGATAAAGCAACTGGCTTGGAGCCTCGATTTATCAATCAGGGGAGCTAAAGGAGAAAGCATCGAGGAACAAGACGACTGGGAAAAGCAGTTGAGTTTGTTGAAGAAGGGATCTGGGGATAGGAATAAAAATGAAGAAGCAGTGAAAAAATTAGAGGAATCTTTGGAATATATTTATAAAAATGTAATAGAGGTTTTTTGTAAGAATTATGATAGTAAAATATCGAAATTTAATGATTTATTTACAGGTTGTATATGTGAAATTGCTATAGAAAATAAAAAGTACAGAAATAGTAGTTCTATGGAATGTTTAAAGGCTATATATAAAGAAAAAAATAAATTAGCAATTGATAATATTATCATTAAATCTATCTTTATAAATTTGCGTGAGCTATACACTGAGGTAGAATTGAGTTCTGAACAAGTATTTTTTTCCTTTTTAAAAGAAACTTATGCGATTGATTACAAAAAAAATAGACAAGAATATTCCTATAATGAATTGCCCACAGAAGAAGAACTGAACACTATCATCTCCCATATAGGTAAAGACCTTCTTGAAAAAATAGAGAAAGCAATAAACTCATAGATTATTATCTTTATATAGCATCGAACAAAATAAAAAAGGCGACACCGAAAAAACAGGAAATAGCTGTTACTTTTGTTACATTTTAGTTAAAATAAGGAGACTATAACCCATGCAAAAAATAATAAACAAAATAAAAAAGGTGACACCGAAAAAACAGGAAATAGCTGTTACTTTTGTTACTTTTTAGTTAAAATGAGAGAGTATACCATGCAAAAAATAATCAAATCCACAGACCTGAATAAGGACTTATCATATATTCTCGGGCAACTGTCTTTCGACAAACTATTTGTCCTGACAGATGAAAATACCGAAAAGCTATGCTATCCGTTTATAAAAGACAATGAGCAGGTAGCCAAAGCTGGAAAGATAATAATCGAGGCTGGAGATAACAATAAGAATATCGAAACATTATCTTCTATCTGGAAATACTTGTCTGAGAACGGAGCTACCCGCCATTCCCTATTAATCAATCTGGGTGGAGGCATGCTTACGGATATAGGAGGATTCGCTGCTGCAAGCTTCAAGCGGGGAATCAAATGTATCAATATACCGACGACTTTACTAGGGGCGGTAGATGCTGCTGTGGGTGGTAAAACAGGAGTAAACTTCAATGGACTGAAAAATGAGATCGGAGCATTTGCTCCTGCCGAAACAGTATTAATAGATTCTGTATTTTTCCGCAGTCTCGACCATCAGAATTTCCTTTCAGGGTATGCTGAAATGATTAAGCACGGGCTGATAGACAGCGATAAGGAATGGAATGCCACAGTTGCTTTCGACACAGAAGAGATTGATTATGAAAAGCTAAAGCAATTGGTTGTTGATTCGGTTGCGGTAAAGGAACGGATTGTAGAAATCGATCCTTTTGAAAAGGGTATCCGGAAAGCCCTCAACTTAGGACACACCATAGGACATGCTTTCGAAAGCCTATCTTACGAGATAGGACAACCTGTGCAACATGGTTATGCTGTGGCTTGGGGTATCGTTTGTGAATTATATTTGTCTACGAAGTCCTGCAATTTCCCGAAAGAGAAGTTATATAAAACAGTCTACTTCATTAAAGATAACTATGACGGATTTCCGTTTGATTGCGACCACTACGAGCAACTATATGAATATATGAAACACGATAAGAAAAACGAATCGGATACGGTAAATTTCACATTCTTATCAGATGTCGGCAAGGTGGAAATTAATCAAACCGCAAGTAAAGAAGAGATATTCGAGTCTATCGATTTTTTGAGGGAAAGTGTGGGCTTGTAACTACCAACCAAAGGCCTCCTCGCCCATCCATTTACCCTGAGCTTTCATCACCTGTTCGATAACATCACGGGCAACGCCATCGCCACCTTTGCAGTGTGAAATATATTGTGCCACTCCTTTTATTTCGGGAGCAGCGTCAGCAGGAGCAACAGCCAAGCCAACAGCTTCCATCACATGATAGTCAGGCAAATCGTCTCCGGAATATAGAATTTCGTCAGCTTTATATCCTGTCTTTTGCATATAATCGTTCAGGTCAATTATCTTAACCCTCGATTTCATATAGATATCCTTCACACCCAGACGGGAAAAACGAAGTCTTATATTTTCAGTATCTGCACCCGTTATTATTGCCACACTATAACCATGCTTCACAGCCAGATTGATCGCATAACCATCCTTTATGTTAACCATACGCATTGGTTCTCCGGTCAAAGACAATGGTATCGAATTGGGAGATAATACGCCGTCTACATCAAAAATAAATGCCTTAATCTTGCTTAAATCATAGTTTATAGTGCTCATTGCTTACTTATTATATATATTTTCGCTTATAAGTTTATATATCTGCCTGATATTTTCATCTTCTATCAGGTCTAAATGCTTATTAATAACATTCTCATCGTACCGTACTGCCGGTCCTGTCTGAGCCTCTTCCGGACTCAACGTATGTACTTTTGCTGCCGTTTCATCTATTAAAGGAAGGCTTACATCGAAAGGAAGATTCACGTGATTAAGGAACTGTTTGGACAGTGTATACATATGATTTGTAAAGTTGCAGGCAAATACACCTGTAAGATGGACATATCTCCTGTCATATGATGATAATTCGGCAACCTTACCTGATATTTGTTTAACCACACTCCTTAGTATATCAAGATTCCCTGACTCATTGGCTTCTATAAAAACCGGGACTTTCAGCCAATCTATTTCCCTTCCTTTACTGAACGTTTGAAAAGGATAAAGAACTCCATAGCGAGATGTATACTCATGAAAAATATTCATAGGCACACTTCCTGCCGTATGAATCCACAAACCGTTATTCGGTGGAACCTGAGAAACAATATCTTCCAGTACAGAATCTTTTAATGAAAAGATATACAGATCTGCCGAATTATCTATTGATGCTATATCTGTTATAGGTACAGCATGTATTTTTTGCGCAAGAGCAAAGGCTGATTCCATCGTACGGCTATATACCTGAATTATATCGAACGAATGTCTATATAACTCTACGGCTAAATGAGTTGCTACGTTTCCTGCACCAATAAATACGACCTTCATCAGTTATTCTTTTTATTGGCAGTCAGCACCATAGCCACACCAGCAATGATAAGTCCTAATGGTACTATCAGATTTGAATAATTACTCATCCATCCGAAAAATGTATCGGCATTAAGCAAGATACCTACACCTAGAAATATCCATCCAAGAACCTTTTTGGGCTGTGTAAAAAGAAATACAACTCCGGCAATGAGGAAAAACATTCCCACACTAATCAGCCTGTTACCATAGGGAATTTTATCGAGTATATGTAATTTATCTAATAGAAACACCACACCAAATATAAGGATCGTTATTCCATATGATAGACGATCGTTGGATTTACTTGCCGCCATAATCTTATTCTGCTAATTGATTTATATTGAATTTTCCGACATGTATTTTTTCCCATTGTAGCTTTTCTTCATCGAAAGGGGGACGATCTTGCGCCTTATGTCCAATCACAATAATGGACAAGACTTGCATTTGAAGAGGAATATCTAAAAGCTCTCTTACATATTCATCCGATGGTGTATCTGCCGCCGTACTACGTTCCCGAATCTGTATCCAACAACTGCCAAGCCCTAAATCTTCTGCTTGTAATTGCATCATAATAGATGCAATAGAAGAATCCTCAATCCAAACATCGCTAGTAAAAGGGTCGGCCATCACCACTATTGCCAGTGCACAACCTGCAATGGGCTTGCTACCGGTTTTCTTACAATGCGACAATTTCTCCAGCATTTCTTTATCTTCTACTAAAAGAAATTGCCACGCATTTGAACTTTTAGATGTAGGAGACATCAACGCTGCTTTAAGAATCAGCTCTACCTGTTCAGGAGCTAAAGCCTCTTCTGTGAATTTACGGGTACTTCTACGATTTGTTATCAATTGTTGAAAATCAGTCATTTTCCTTTATATGCCTTGTTAAGTTTTCGATTTCTTGTTCCAGTTCTTCAAAACTTTTCACTCCCTCTGTACTGCTTTTTCTCAACAAGATATTTAGTGTTTGCATAATTAGCTTTAGATCCAATGCCAACGAATATCCGTTGATATAAAGAAGATCATATTTTAGCTTATCCCTTGCAGAAGTATTGTATTTTCCTTGCACCTGAGCCAAACCCGTCAAACCGGCTTTTACTCTATGGCGTAAATTATATTCGGAAATTTCTTCTGAAAATTGCTCTACAAAGAATGGGCGTTCGGGCCGGGGGCCAACAATACTCATTTCTCCAACAAGGATATTATATATCTGTGGAATTTCATCTAAACGCGTAGCTCTAAGAAAACGTCCAAATTTCGTTATCCGTTTATCGGTTTCTTGTGCCAGAACCGGACCGGACAAAGCTTCTGCGTTTTCGATCATCGTCCGGAACTTATACATTTTAAAGACTTTATTATTACGCGTCACACGTTCTTGCACAAAAAAGGCCGTCCCACCACCGATTTTCAGGGCAAGGTAAACCAGTACAAAGGGAACAAAAAACACAAAAAGCGCCGCTCCTCCAAGCAATACGTCAATAAATCGCTTCAGAACGAGGTTACTCTGTGCCAGATCCAGTGTTCTTACATCTAATACAGGAGAATCATCTATCTGGTAAAAGTTTGAATTAAATTTTAAAATCTCAGAGTTTTTGGGCTGATAAAATACAGTTCTATGATTTTCTATGCAGTAAAATATGATTTGCCGTTTCATTTCTTCTTCTATATCCTCTGTCAGAAAAGTCACTTCGCATTCGTTAATAAAATCATATAAACCGGGATGACCGGGTGCGCAAACATGTTTTATGTTCGCCCACAGACCATTAGATTCCAGCAACTTGAAGGCTAGCACCTGAGATTTCTCGTGTCCTATAACTAAAATAGACCTACCCTTGTATAAACGAAAGTGCATGTGACTAGCAAATAGATGCCAAAAAGAAATAAAGACTACCTGCAAAACGGCAGCCGTCAACAATATACTTCTAGGATAAGCAAACTCCCTGGATAAAAAGCTAATAGCCATTGTTATAAATAACAAGGACAATATAGTAAGCACCACAGTATAACTGATTCCAAAGAAAGTAAAGTCTTTAGGTTTATCCAGTTCAAAAATCTGGCTAAGGAAGAAATACCCTATTAGCATATAGGGTAAAACTGCCAGGAAAGCATTATAGTTTGCCGTAAAGTTATCCAAATCGTCCTTGAATATATAGAAGGCAACCATATTGGCGGCATATACAAAGATTAAATCCAATAATGGAACGATAATCCTAAACCCTCTGTATCCGAATAATTTTTTGAGGATAAAATCCATATAATTAATACTTTATTTTTTCTTTGTCTTCCCTTTAGCCTTTGATGGCGCTTTTTCATCTGTAGAGCTTACAATTTTCATTACAGATTCAAAATCAAGGCTAGTAGGATCTGTACCTTTAGGAATCTTATAGTTATTTTTCTTATATGCTATATAAGGTCCATAACGTCCGTTTAAGAGTTGGAGGTCTGCATCTTCAGTGAATACTTTAATCACTTTTTCTGCATCCTTTTTCCGTTTGTCTTCAATTAATGGTATTGCATCCTCTATGTTAACACTATAAGGATCGTACCCTTTAGGTAAGGAAATGAATTTGCCGTCGTGTTTTACATAAGGGCCGAAACGGCCGGCGCCGACACTGACCTCCTTACCTTCAAATTCTCCGATAGTACGGGGAAGATCAAATAGCTTCAAAGCTTCTTCAAGTGTTATTGTGGCTATGGACTGGCTCTTTTGGAGACCCGCAAACTGAGGTTTTTCTTCTTCCTCCTGCACTCCGATCTGTACCATTGGCCCAAAGCGGCCGATCTTTACTGATACCTGTCGTCCTGATTTAGGATCAACACCCAGGATACGCTCTCCCACCTTATGATCGGTCTGCATATTTGTTGCAGATTCTACTGTTGGATGAAATGCTTTGTAGAATTTATCGATCAGCTTTGTCCAATTTTCTTCTCCATCTGCAACCTGGTCAAATTCCCTTTCAACATTTGCTGTAAAGTTATAGTCTAAGATATCAGGAAAGAATTTTGTCAGGAAATCATTCACTACTATTCCGGTGTCTGTTGGCAACAATTTTCCTTTATCTGCCCCGGTTATTTCTGTTTTCTGGTTATCTGATATTTTGTCTTTTTTCAGAGTCAGAATATTATATTGACGTTCTGTACCTTCTATATTCGACTTTTCCACATACTCGCGATTCTGTATAGTAGATATTGTAGGTGCATAAGTAGACGGGCGTCCAATACCCAATTCTTCCAGCTTACGAACCAACGATGCTTCGCTATAACGGCTCGGACGCTGAGTAAAGCGTTCTGTGGCAACAGCCTCCTTCATATCTACAACATCTTGCACTTTCACCTGAGGCAAAAGAGTTGTTTCATTATCTATATTTTCGTCGTCAGAACCTTCCAGATAAACATGCAAAAATCCGTCAAACTTAATCACTTCACCTACAGCAACAAACTTCAAATCTTTACTATTGGATATATCAACCGTAACAGTTGTTTTTTCAAGTTCTGCATCAGCCATCTGCGAAGCAATCGTTCTTTTCCAGATCAGGTCATAGAGTTTTTTCTCCTGTGCCGTTCCCGATATTGTATGTTCCGACATATACGTAGGACGAATAGCCTCGTGTGCCTCTTGAGCGCCTTTACTCTTGGTAGAAAACTGACGAACTTTTGAATATTGCTTTCCGTATGCAGATTCTACTTCTGCTTTCGCTGTATTTATAGCCAAACTCGATAAGTTTACAGAGTCGGTACGCATATATGTGATCTTTCCCGATTCATAGAGTTTTTGGGCAACCATCATAGTAAGCGATACCGGGAATCCGAGCTTGCGGGAGGCTTCCTGTTGGAGTGTAGAAGTAGTGAACGGAGCAGCCGGCGATTTTTTAACCGGCTTAGTCTCTACATCCTCGACTTTGAATGCTGCATCTTTCAATTTTTCTAACAGATCGAGAGCCTCTTTTTTTGTCTTTAAACGTTTACTAAGTTCAGTCTTAATCTCAGAAACGACACTATTGTCATCCTTCGTAAATATAGCTATCACTCTATAAGAAGCTTCCGTTTTGAAGGCCTGTATCTCACGTTCACGTTCCACAGTCAGCCTTACGGCCACAGATTGTACACGTCCGGCTGATAATGCAGGCTTTACCTTACGCCATAATACAGGAGACAACTCAAAGCCGACTATGCGGTCGAGTACACGGCGAGCTTGTTGGGCATCTACCAGATTCTCATCTATATTACGGGGATTTTCTATAGCATGAAGAATTGCATCTTTGGTTATTTCGTGGAAAGCGATTCTCCTTGTTTTCTTTTTATCAAGCTTTAAAGTCTCATACAAATGCCAGGATATGGCTTCCCCCTCACGGTCTTCATCGGAAGCCAACCATACCATATCTGCGTCCTTTGCCGCTTTTTTCAGTTCATCCACAACTTTCTTTTTATCGGATGGAACTTCATATATAGGAGTGTACCCGTTTTCCAGATCAATACCCAGGTCTTTTTTCTTCAAGTCTCTGATATGTCCGTAGCTGGACATTACTTTGTAATCTTTACCTAAAAATTTCTCTATTGTCTTGGCCTTTGCCGGGGATTCAACTATTACTAAATTTTTCTGCATATTAAGGCGTATTCGCTATCGTACCGAAACTGTTCGGCTAATTAGTTCTTTTATTGACCGCAAAAGTAATGATTTTGTTTTAAAAAGCAGTTAAAAAAGTATTTAGAGTTCTGTTTTCAAATTAATTTGTGTTTAATTCTACAATTGTAGTAAAAAAATATGAAGCGTACTTAAGTAAGTTCACATAATTAAGCTGCATGATTTTTAAAGTTCACATACAAGACTTTTCCTACATTTGCCAAGGCTCTGTTTGCAGCGTAGAACAGATTATCTTTGCTAATGTAATCTTGTGGCTTTATCCACTTTCCCTTGAGTATTCTCCAAAGCGTTTCCGCAAGGTTAAGATGTGGAGAGTATGGTGGAAGAAAGAAGATGAAAAGTCCTCTCTTCTCCCAAATCTCGCGATGGCACATGACTTTCTTTGCCCGATGAATCTTTGCGTTATCAAGTACAACAACAGTCTTCTTCCTGATGCGAAGCGATAAGTCGTCAAGATACTCGATGATTCTCTCAGAGTTGATGGATTCAGTTGTGGTAAACCCGTCATAATTGGAGTCCCTGTCAATGATTCCAAAGCAATTGAGCCTGAATTTCTGATCACAAGGGACGTAATAATCCTCTCCCTTGAACTGCCACCCATAAGGCACATAGCCGCTGGTGCATACATGGGATTCGTCTCCGTAATAAAGGTCTACGAGACCTTCTGCATATTGAACTTCAAGTCTTTGCAACTTCTCGCACTTGTACGCATAGAGTTGCGGCGAGGGCTTTCCCCTTGGACGTTTTCTTATACGTTTATATCTTGCGCCAATGCTGATAAAAAACGCTTGAACGTTTCGTACGAGGACGTTTTGTCCGAAGATGCTTCCCAAGCGGCTTTCGCAGCTTTTACACTCTGCCGGTCGGCTTCGATGGCTTGGCGTATCGTTTCTTCGTCTGCTTCCTTGCTTATAATCGGCTTGGCTCCCTGTCCGGGGCGGTTCTCCAATCCTTCGAGACCTTCTGCCTTGAATCTGTCCACCCATTTGTTGATTGACTGTTGGCACAAGTCCACTTTCCCCGCTATTTTCGGCGAACTCAATCCTTGTGCCTTTAACAAGACGGAAAGGCAGCGTTGGCGCAGGAAATGCGCACGACCGTGTTTGTATCCATTCTCCAGAATGCGGATCGGCTCCGCAGACAAATGTCGCTCTTTGATTTTTCCCATACTTATAATTGTGGTTAGTATTGGAATAACGCATATGGAGAATGAAAATTATCATTTAAACTAATTTTGTTGAACTACTTAATTTAAAAATGTCCACGAAAGCAAGAGTCGAAATCTTTAACATATAATATATCGAACATTTCTCTAAAATGTTCCTCTCTTCATTGAAAAGATTTACCTTTGCGCTGTTTATAGATTAACATATATGAGAAATTCATCGAAAAGGGATACTGTTTTACAAGAAATAAAAGCTGATAAGCCAATTCAGTTGTTGGATTTTCTTGTAGAGAAACAGGTACGTAAAAGCCGTAACGCTATAAAATCTTTATTAGCCCATAAGCAAATTAAGGTGAATGGCAAACTGATAACTCCGTTTGATTTTGAATTGAACAAAGGCGATAGGGTTGTTGTCATGAAATTCGATCAGTCCCGTAAGGAGAAAAAAATGAAGGGGCTGAAGATTATTTTCGAAGACGAAGATTTGATAATAGTGGACAAAGAAGCAGGTTTTTTATCCGTATCCACCGATAAGGAAAAAATGCGTACTGTGTACGGTATGCTCAATGAATATGTAAAAAAGCAAAATAAGAATGCTCGTCTTTTTGTTTTACATCGTCTCGACAGAGAAGTGTCCGGCTTATTAATCTTTGCCCGTAGCGCTGAATTGCAAGATATTTTTCAAAAGAACTGGGATAATCTTGTAAAAAAATATTTATATACAGGTGTTGTGGAAGGCATACCTGCTAAGAAAGATGATACGTTAGTATCGTGGTTGACCGAGAACAAAAACTTTGTGATGATGTCTTCGTCTTATGATAATGGCGGATTAAAATCGGTATCTCATTATAAAGTGCTCAAATCGGTAGGACATTATTCATTATTGCAATTTGACCTTGAAACCAGACGTAAAAATCAGATAAGGGTACAGATGCAGCAAATTGGCTGTCCGATAGTAGGGGACAAAAAATATGGGGCGTCGAAGAATCCTATAAAACGTATTGCTTTGCATGGAGGAGAACTTCAGTTGAAACATCCGACAACAGGGGAGCTGCTCGAGTTTAAGAGTTCCACACCCAAAGTTATGCAGCAATTACTGACAATTAAGAAAAAAGAAGAATCGGATAAATTAGATAAATCATGAACGAAGATGTAAAGCAGATTGGTCAACGGCTCAAGGGGTTGCGTGAAGCTTTGGATATGACGCCCGAAGAATTTGCAAATTCGTGTAATATTTCTCCGGCGGAATATCTTAAATATGAGTCTGGAGATAAGGATTTGACCATAAGTGTATTGAAAGGAATAGCATCAGTGCATAATGTCGATGTATCGATACTGATGTTTGACGATGAGCCGCGTATGAGTAGCTATTTTCTTACTCGTAAAGGTAAAGGATTGGCTGTTAATCGCGTTGCTGATTATAGCTACCAGATACTTGCCGGAGGTTTCAATAATCGTAAAGCAGAGATATTTGAGGTGACAGTAGAGCCTAAAGGTGAAGATGAGGAAATTCATCATAGTACTCATGCCGGACAAGAGTTTAATTTAATTCTTGAAGGTCGTATGTTGTTACAAATAAATGGTAAAGACCTGATATTGGAAGAGGGGGATAGTCTATATTTTGACTCTAGCCTTCCTCACGGTATGAAAGCTTTAGATGAAAAAAAAGTCAGATTTTTGGTAGTTGTATTATAAGAATTTCAAAATTTCAGGTTTCAGGATTTACATAATTATGGACTAGTCATGAAATCATGAAATCAAATAAAAGGTTATGTTAGAAAAATTTCTGAAACAAACAAGTTTTACTTCAACTCAGGATTTCGCAGAAAACTATCATGTGCATATCCCTGAGAATTTTAATTTCGGCTACGATGTTGTTGATCAATGGGCGAAAACTAATCCTGAAAAAAGAGCCATCTGTTGGGCTAACGATCAGGGTGAACATATCGATTTTACATTTGCAGATATAAAGGAGCAAAGCGACCGTGCAGCATCTTATTTTCAATCGTTGGGTATTGGCAAAGGAGACAAGGTTATGCTTATTCTAAAGCGTCGTTACGAATTCTGGTTTGCTGTGATCGGGTTGCATAAGATTGGAGCAATAGCCATACCTGCTACTCATTTGTTAACAAAGAAGGATATTGTATATCGCAACAATGCTGCGGATATAAAAGCGATAGTGTGTGTGGACGATGCAGTTGTGATAGAGCATATAAATGCAGCTATGGCTGAATCCCCGTCCGTTAAATTCAGAATCTCCTGTGGTGGGGAAACACCCTCCGGCTGGGAGAATTTTCATGAGGGATTGAAGTCTGCAAATTCATTCAGTAAGCCGCAACATGTAAATTCTAACGATGATGTATCCCTTCTTTACTTTACTTCGGGAACAACCGGGGAGCCTAAAATGGTGATTCATGATTTTACATATCCTTTGGGACATATTGTTACAGCCAAGTATTGGCATAATTTGGATGAAAACAGTTTACATCTTACAGTCGCGGATACAGGTTGGGCAAAAGCCGTATGGGGGAAACTCTATGGACAGTGGATTGCAGGGGCGGCGGTAATGGTATACGATCATGAGAAATTTACACCTCAGATAGTATTGAATCTTATACAAGAATTTAAAATAACTTCATTTTGTGCTCCGCCTACAGTGTACCGTTTCATGATACGCGAAAATTTATCAGAATATGATCTTTCGTCTCTTAAATATTGTACTACGGCAGGGGAAGCATTAAACCCTTCTGTTTTTGAAGCTTTTTATAAATCCACAGGGATAAAAATGATGGAAGCTTTTGGTCAGACAGAAACGACTCCTACCATTATTACCTTTCCATGGATGGAACCTAAACCCGGGTCTATGGGTGTTCCTAATCCTGCATATGATATGGATCTTATATCTCTTGACGGGCGTTCAGTTGAAGACGGAGAAGTAGGGGAGGTAGTTATAAATACAGACAAATTTAAGCCTTTAGGCCTGTTTATGGGGTATTATCGTGACGAGGCTTTAACCAAACAGGTGTATCACAATGATATATACCATACCGGGGATATGGCTTGGCGCGATGAGGATGGTTATTACTGGTTTGTAGGGCGTACCGACGATGTTATCAAGAGTTCGGGCTACCGGATTGGCCCTTTCGAAGTAGAAAGCGCTTTGATGACACATCCTGCCGTGGTGGAATGTGCCGTCACAGGAGTGCCTGATGATATAAGGGGGCAAGTAGTAAAGGCTACGATTGTTTTGGCAAAGGACTACAAAGATAAAGCTGATGACCATTTAAAGCATGAAATACAAAATCATGTGAAGAGCGTAACGGCTCCATATAAATATCCGCGTATTATTGAATTTGTAGAAGAATTGCCTAAAACTATAAGCGGAAAGATAAAACGTGCGGAAATAAGAAAGCAAGAAAAATAAAATTTCTATACGAATATACTGGAATAAAAGAGGAAGAGGCTGTCTCAAAAGTAAAACAACACTATTAAAGTGTTACTCTCTTTGTTATCCTGAGTGCAACGAAGGATCTAATTCCTCCGGAAATGAGATGTTTCACTCCGTTCAATATGACAAAAAGATAGTAAAAAATACTTTTGAGACAGCCTCTTCTTGTTTATTTTATCAATTTTTATTATCTATCTTGTTTTAGCCTGTCAGCCATTGCCTTGCCTAACGAGATACATGCTTCATAAGTGTTCAGGCGCATAGTTTGTTTCATTTCTACCGGCGAACCTACTACTTCGAACTTTGTATCCTGTGCAAATTGGGCTAGACGTTTTACCGCGGCACCTGCCCAAGTAAACGAACCAAAGTATCCAAAGTGGCGATGTTTCATATCCCGGCTTTCTATTTTTGATAATAAATATTCTACTTCCGGGAATAATTTATTATTGTATGTAGGCGATCCTATAATAAGGCCTTTATACTTGAAAATATCCCGTATGATGTACGAGTGAGAGCGTTTAGATACATTATGCAGAATAACTTCCCGTATGCCTTGCTGTGCCAATTCGTACGCTACCGTTTCGGCCATTTGCTCTGTATTGCCATACATGCTGCCATATGCAATGACAACACCCTCGTCGCCTTGATAGCGGCTAAGTTTGTCATAAATTCCAATAACTTTTTGTATCTGGTCTTCCATCGTCCATATAGGACCGTGAGTAGAACATATGTAATTTATCTCCAGTGCTTTTAATTTTTCCAGTGCTTTTTGTACCGGCGAGCCGAATTTTCCCACAACATTTGAATAGTAGCGTATCATTTCGTCATAATAGCGTTCAGGATGTAGTTGCGCATCAGTAATACCTCCATCAAGGGTACCAAAAGTACCGAATGCGTCGCCCGAAAAAATAATTTTGTGCATGGTATCATAGGTCATCATCGTTTCAGGCCAGTGAACCATTGGTGTAAGATAGAATATAAGTTTATGTTTACCCAGAGATAGTTCTTCTTCATCTTCAATGACCTTTACACCGTCTGTGATACCGAAAAATCCTTCTATCATATCGGCAGTACGTTTGTTCCCAACGATCTGTACATTTGGAAATCTGGTTCGCAATAAGCCTAGAGATCCGGAATGGTCGGGTTCCATATGGTTGATGATAAGATAGTCGAGAGTTTTGCCTCCCAATGCTACATCCAGCTTTTGAAGGAATATTTCAGAATAGCAAATGTCAACCGTGTCAAACAATGCTGTTTTTTCATCCGAAATCAGGTATGAATTGTATGAAACACCTTTTGGTAAGGGCCACAAGTTTTCGAATAGATGTTTTGTCCGGTCATTTACACCGATATAATACAGATCTTCTTTTATTGGAATTGGTTTTAACATGCTATCTAATGAATTTACTTCTTTGTTTTATCGGGAATAATGTCTTTATTAGTAAGTGCATTCCATATTAGCCATATACCCCAGATAATAAATGGTAAACTAAGTAGTTGCCCCATATTTATACCGTAGCTGGCTATCATATCAGTTTCGAATGCTTCCTGATTGTATTTGATGAATTCTATTAAGAACCTCGACAGAAAGATCCCTATCAGCGATATGCCAAGAATAAGTCCTCTCTTAGCTTTTGCGTTTGTTTTATAAAACAGGTACATACCAAGCCCGAATACAACCAAATAGATAAGTGCTTCATATATTTGTGTCGGGTGGCAAGGTAGTTCTCCCGATCCTCCCATCTCGAGAGGCTGATGCCAATGAGGATCTCTTATAAATTTAAAGCCCCATGGCAGGGTTGTCGGTCCGCCGTATATTTCAGAATTCATAAGATTCCCCAAACGTATGGATGCAGCACCCAGACCAACACCGATTACAAGGCGATCAAGTGTTTGGATGGTTGTTTTGCGAGTAGTATATATCATTGCTATACAGAGACCTATAAGTAATCCCATAAACCCGGCTTCTTTCCATCCCAAAGTCAGCCCGGGGGCGATGTAACTAACTATGATACCTAACACTAATCCTATGGCGGAGGAGATACCTATATATTTCCGGTTTATCTTTTCATTTGTTATTTTCAGCGAATAGAGGCATACTCCTATTGTCATTCCTATAGCTCCGCCGTGACTGGCTAGCCCTCCTTCCCATATCTTCAATATTTCTAATGGGCGTGACAGGTAACCAACCGGATCATAAAATAGACAATGTCCTAATCGCGCACCTATGATAAGGCTGACCACTACGTATAGAAAAAGCGAATCGAACCACTTTTCGGGCAGTTTTTCCGACTTATACATTTTTTGTACAATAATGGATGTCAGCAATACTGCCGACGCCCAAAGAATACCGTACCACCGTATTTCGCGCCCGAAGAAAGAAAATGCTTCAGGGTCAATATTCCATGTAATAAATGAAAGCATATATGTCTATTTCAAGTTTTCATAAGATCTTTTCGGGATACAAAGATATAAAAATCCAAATAGGATAGGTGTAGTAATAGAAAAAAGTTATAAAGAATTAATTTGTTTGTTTTTATGCTAATTTGTTTGTTATTAGTATTTTATATTGTTTTTTACTTATTCGCCGTTATGTGAAATAATTCTAAATAAGAAAGGTTATGTGAACAATGTATTGCTATAAAACAATAAGAAAATAGTATTTCTGGTTTGTTATTCGGACTATTTTCTTATCTTTAAAACGAATATAAGTGAAGAGCACTTTTATTTGTTTAATTTTTGTGTTGTATACCCTATTTCTAGCACTAGTATATTATGAGCTATCAAAAAACGAATACATATCTTAAATTCGATAAGTCGCGTATGCTTAATCTCGAATATTCTCTTAACAGGGAGATTCTGAGGACTAATAGGCGTGGCGCTTATCATTGCACTACACTAGTAGAATGCAATACCCGCAAACAACATGGTGTTTTAGTTGTTCCCGTTCCTAAATTAGGTAATTCCAACCATGTTCTTTTATCATCATTCGATGAAACAGTAATACAGCACGGAGCGGACTTTAATCTGGGTATTCACAAGTACGACGGGAATAATTTTAGTCCTATGGGGCATAAATATATTCGTGAATTCAGTTGTGACTCTTTGCCGCGTACCATATACCGGGTTGGAGGGATTATCTTATCGAAAGAGAAAATGTTTTCGCTGAAGGATAATACTATTTATATACGTTACACCCTGCTTGACGCCCATTCGCCGACGACTATGAAATTCAGGCCTTTTCTGGCATTTCGTGAGATAAATCAACTTACCGCAGAAAATACTGTTGCCGAGCATGGATACAAAGAAGTGGAAAATGGCATAAGCATGTGTATGTATAGCGGATATCCGGAGCTATTTATGCAATTTAGTAAAAGCGTAAACTTCGTTTTTGAACCTAATTGGTATAAAGGCATAGAGTACCAAAAAGATATGGAAGAAGGCATGCCATATAAGGAAGATTTGTATGTGCCCGGATATTTCGAACTTCCTATAGCCAAAGGCGAGTCTATTATATTTTCGGCCAGTGATGTTTTAAGTGAAAACACTATTGATCTGCCAGACTTGTTCGAAGAAGGTATAAAAGAACGTACACCTCGCTCCTCTTTTTATAATTGTCTTAAAAATTCAGCTCATCAGTTTTATTATCGTCCGTCTAAAGACGAACTGTATTTGTTAAACAGTTATCCTTGGGGAGAAGTCAGGGCTAGGGATCAGTTCCTGGCTCTGAATGGTTTAACACTGCAAATAGATAAGGATAATATTTTTGAAGAAGTAGTAGATACTGCGATTCCTGCGATAGAACAGTTGATGGATGCTAAGCCGGTAACAAGAAGATTTCTTAAAGATATAGGCGACGCGGATGTATTGCTTTGGTTGGTCAGGGCATTGAAGAAATATTCTGTTAGTCATAGTGAACGTTTTTATATTAAATATGCATCATTAGTCAGCAAGATAGTTGAATTTATACAAGAGGGTAAACATCCGAATCTGAAGCCTTTGGCTAATGGACTTTTGAGTGTGGACGGTAGAGTGGGCTACCCTAGCTGGATGCACCAGCCATCTGCCGATAATATATACAAAGTACCACGTACAGGATGTTTAGTCGAAATTAATGCTTATTGGTACAATGCGTTGATGTTTAATCAGGAAATAGCCAGGACAACTAATAATTTAGAACTCGAAAAAGAAATGTCTTTATTGGCAAACTTAACGAAAGAGTCATTTTTAGAGACATTCCTTAACGATAGTGGTTACTTATACGATTATGTAGTTGGTAATTATGTGGACTGGAGCGTCAGGCCCAATATGTTACTGGCCATAGCTGTCGATTATCCTCTTTTAGACAGGCGTCAGAGCAAATCGATATTGGATATAGTAACAAAAGAATTGCTTACACCGAAAGGAATACGTTCGCTGAGTCCTAAAAGTATCGGTTTCAGTCCTCGTTACGAAGGATCTCAGTACGATAAGATATATAGTAGTTATAATGGCGGAGCTTGGCCATGGTTGTTGAGTCCGTATATGCAAGCATATATGAAGGTGTTCCAGCGGAGTGGATATTCTTTATTAGACAGGTTGCTTATCGATGTAGAGGATGAAATGGCAAACGACTGTGTCGGTTCATTGTCTGCTGTCTACGATGGTAATATACCCTATTTGGGACACGGGCCGATCTCGCATGCGATGAATGTTGCAGGAGTAATATCTGCATTAAATATGCAAAAGGCTTTTGTTGACGAATATTAAATTATTAGAAATTGAGATAATCAATATATGAAAGCATTAATGTTTGGATGGGAATTTCCCCCGCATATTTTAGGTGGATTAGGAACCGCCAGCTATGGTCTGACAAGGGGAATGGCGATACAGCCTGATATGGATATAACATTTGTAATACCTAAGCCATGGGGCGATGAGGATCAGAGTTTTTTAAAGATAATCGGAGCTTCCAATACCCCTGTTGCTTGGCGCGATGTACACTGGGATTATGTTAGTGAGAGATTGTCTAAATATATGGATCCTCAGGAATATTATAATTTGCGGGATCATATTTATGCCGATTTCAATTATTTGCATACAAATGATCTGGGTTGCATTGAGTTTTCCGGCAGGTATCCCGATAATCTTTTAGAGGAGATCAATAACTACTCTATTGTTGCCGGAGTCATAGCCCGCACCTACAATTTCGATATTATTCATTCCCACGACTGGCTTACATATCCGGCCGGTATCCATGCGAAAAATATATTGGGCAAACCTTTGGTGATACACGTACATGCCACGGACTTTGACCGTAGCCGTGGAAATGTAAATCCTCAGGTATATCAGATGGAAAAAAATGGGATGGATTATGCCGATCATATTATATGTGTGAGCGATCTTACCCGTCATACTGTTATCGAAAAATATCATCAGGATCCGGCAAAAGTTACCACAGTCCATAATGCCGTTGAGCCGTTGAGCGCTGAAATATTGGCTATAAATCCCGAAAAGGGCACGAAAGATAAAGTAGTTACTTTTCTGGGACGTATAACAATGCAAAAAGGACCTGAGTACTTTGTGGAAGCCGCAGCCCGCGTATTGGAAAAAGCCAAACATATCCGTTTTGTGATGGCCGGGAGCGGTGATATGATGGAACGGATGATTTATCTCGCCGCCGAGAAAGGAATATCAGACCGGTTCCATTTTACAGGATTCTTAAAAGGAAAGCAGGTTTATGAAATGCTTAAGCGAAGTGATGTGTATGTAATGCCATCAGTGTCAGAACCTTTCGGCATCTCTCCACTCGAAGCTATGCAATGCAATATACCGACGATCATATCTAAGCAATCCGGTTGTGCCGAAATATTAGACAAAGCGGTCAAAGTCGACTATTGGGATGTGGGGGCAATGGCCGACGCTATTTATTCCATATGTACCTACGATGCTATGTCGGAGTTTTTGAGTGTGGAAGGCAAAAACGAAGTTGATGAGATAAAATGGGAATATGCCGGACAGAAGGTGAGAAATATATACGATAATCTATGTTAATAATAAAATAACCATATATGAAAAATATTTGCTTCTATTTTCAGATACATCAGCCTCATAGACTGAAAAGATACAGATTCTTCAATATCGGAGGCGATCACTATTATTACGATGATTTTGCCAATGAGGACTTTATGCAACAGATAGCCCAGATCTCTTTTATTCCCGCCAACAGGCTTATTCTGGATATGATAAAGGAAACGAATGGCGCTTTCAAAGTTGCATTTTCCATATCAGGTGTTGCTCTGGACCAGATGGAAATATATGCTCCTGAAGTGATTGATGGTTTTAAGGAACTGGCTGATACCGGCTGTGTCGAGTTTTTATCAGAAACGCAGGGGCATTCTCTCGCATCTCTGATTAATCCGGAAGAATTCAAAAAGCAGGTAAAAGAGCATGATGATAAAATCGAAGGTTTATTTGGCCAACGGCCAAAAGTATTTAGAAATACAGAACTTATATTTTCTGACGAAATAGCAAGTTTAGTATATGATATGGGATTTACCGGTATCTTAATGCCCGGGGCAAAAAGAACATTGGGATGGAAAAGTCCTAACTATGTTTATCAATCGGCAGAACAGCCTAAATTAAAATTATTATTAAGAAATCCTAAGTTTAGTGACGATATTGCAACCCGTTTTTCTAATTATGAGTGGAGTGAATACCCTCTTACTGCCGAGAAGTTTATAAATTGGATAGCTTCTACGCCTAAAGAAGAGCAGGTTATAAATCTGTTTATGAACTATGAAGCATTAGGAAATTTCCAGAAAAAGAGTTCGGGTATTTTCGATTTTATGAGAGCATTGCCTCGTTTCGCCGCAGAAAAGAATATAGGATTTGCTACCCCATCGGGAGTATTGGCAAAAATGAAACCTGTGGATAAAATATCTTCTATGCATCCCGTATCCTGGGTAGGAGAGGAGAGGGACATCTTTCCGTGGCTAGGGAATACTTTGCAGCAGGAGGCTTTCAATAAATTATATGAGGTTGCGGAACGGGTTAGTATGAGCCGATCGAGACGCTTGTTGCAAGATTGGACATATTTGCAATCCAGTGATCATTTCTATTATATGGGTACAAAAAATGTATTGCCATTTAGTCCGTATTCTTCTCCTTATGAGGCATTTAATACATACATGAATGTATTAAGTGATTTTAAAGAAAGAGTAGCGTCAGAATTCCCGAGTTCTATAGAAAATGAAGAGTTGAACTCTTTGCTTACTACTATACACAATCAGGCTGATGAAATAGACCGCCTCGAAAGTCAGGTTGAAGAGCTGGAGGCTAAGTTGCCAAAAATGACAAAGGTCTCATCGGATAAGCCGGAGGCTAAACCTGTTCCGAAAGTACAAGTAAAACCTAAAAACGAAAAAATTCAGGCAAAACCAAAGATAAAAGCGGAAAATAAAATCGAGAAAAAATCGAAATAGTTTATGCAGCTTTTAAATAGGCTCTAGACTTCCCGCAAGGCCAGAAAATTGTAATCGCTAACGATTTTCTGGAGGAATACCCTGTCCGGTCCATCATAGACGTAACCTGTAATAGATTTTATCCTGTCTGCCAAACGCTGATTGAAGTACTCGTTATACTGCATCCTTTCGTCGTCAATAATCGTGCGAATTGTTTGTATATCCTTATCCGACAAGCGATCAAGTATATCGCTGTAACTGACTTTGTAGTCGTCATGAAAGTCCAGATCGGCAAGATTCAGCTGTTTGTTTTTGGCATCCAACCGCAGGTCTATAACTGTAGTGCCCGCCAGGTAATCGCCAAGACGTTGGGATTTTTTCGTAACAGCTATCATTATTACTGCAAGCAGCCAGTAGGTAAGTGGGAAATCGACTAATCTGAATAACCATCTAAGCAGATATGAAGTGCCGGAAGGAGCTGTGCCGTCTACATTCACCACTCGTATTTTGACAATCATCTTACCTATGCTTTGCCCATGATTGTATGTTTCCATTAACAAGTCGTAGAATAGAATAGGGAAAGTAATAACGATGACGAAGAAAATCATAAGCCCATTATCCGAAAAAGCGCTGAATAAGCTCTCCCCTGCCAATGAGACTATTCCCGCCCAACCTAAATACCAAATGAAGATAACAACCCAGTCAAGAATATAGGCCAGAATACGATATCCTACGCCTGCTGTTTCGTAGTCTATAGTAACATTTTGTGTCGTTTGAACTTCGATATTCATACTAAGTAATAAGGATAAATGACAAAATTAATTTATTTGAATGATTTTTAGCTTATTTTTTTATTCTTTTTGTTCAAAGAGTTATATTTGTGCTACAAACTAAAAATAGCCGGTCATTGTTTGATGAGAGAAGCCGCATTTGTAAAACAGAACAAGGAGAAATGGCAACAGATTGATAGCCAGACTCAATATAAAGATATTTCGGCTGAAGCATTAGCAGATAGTTTTATAGAACTTACGGATGACCTTTCGTATGCCAGGACATTTTATCCCAAATCACAAACAGTCAGGTACCTTAATCAGCTTACAGGCAGGTACTTCATTAATATATATCGATATCGTAAGAAGGAGAAAAATCGCTTTTTGCGTTTTTGGACAGAAGAGCTTCCTCTTATTATGTACGAGTATCGGAAGCACATGCTCTATTCTTTTATTTTTATGTTGGCAGGCGTTGCACTTGGAGTTTTTTCCCAACAGCAGGACTCTACATTTGCCGGTCTCATACTTGGACCGGGTTATGTAAATCAGACTCTGGAGAATATAGAAAGTGGTGATCCGATGGCTATTTACAAAAGCACCGATCAGACTCCCATGTTTTTCTTTATATCTACGAACAACATCAAGGTAGCATTTATTGCCTTTATATTCGGAATATTTTGTTCTGTGGGAACTGTTTGGGTGTTATTTTCGAATGGCATCATGCTGGGTGTTTTTCAGTATTTCTTTTATAAAAAAGGGTTGCTTTTGACTTCCGCGATGTCTATCTGGTTGCATGGCACATTAGAGATTTCAGCTATTATCATAGCAGGAGGCGCAGGGATGATACTCGGAAACAGTATTTTATTTCCCGGGACTTACAAGCGGATCTATTCGATACAGAAGGCCGCTAAAGATGCTGTAAAAGTAGTGATCGGGCTTATTCCTGTATTTGTTGTGGCTGCCTTTATAGAGAGTTATCTGACCCGCATGACAGAGATGCCTGTCTATTTCAATCTGATAATAATCGGGCTTTCGGCCTTATTTATTATATGGTACTTTTTTTATTATCCTTATTATTTAAATAAAAAACGCAATGGAAAAGATCAAATTGTACGAGACCCGGGATTTCAGCGGTAATTTCGATACTACGCTAAACTTCATTAAGCAAAATTACGGGGCAATCTTAAAGCCTCTTCTTTTAGTTATTCCTGTTATATTACTTGCTGTTTATCTTCAACCCAATACAAGTGATATTCAGATCGACTATGGCAACCCTTGGGCAACTTATGCCGAATTATTTACATTCAAATTTTTCCTGTCCACCTTTTTAATTTGGCTGTCATTATTCATTGTCATGCTTTATACGACATGCTATATGGCAGAATATGCTAAGTCAGCAGATGGAAAAGTAAATACAGCTAATGTTTGGCCTAAAGTGTTTGCTTCCATTCTACCTGTTCTTGCGGCTTCTATAATTTACTCCGTTTTGATGATTATAGGTTTTATCCTTTGTCTTATTCCGGGTATTATTATAGCTGTCTATCTGTATTTCTATATGTACGTATATATTGTGGAAGATAGGGGCGTAGTAGACAGCCTGCAACGTAGTTACGAATTGGTTAAAGGAAACTGGTGGGTAACACTTGGATATCTTATTGTATTTGGTATCATATCTTTTCTTTTAAGCCTTATCTTTGCCATCCCTACACTATTGGTTACTATAGGATCTTTCATGCAGATAGACTTTTTTACCAGCGACGTGTTTGTATATATAACATCCTTTATCGCTAAAATAGGGGACGTATTGGTGTATCCTATTGTATATATAGCCGGAGGTGTTATGTATTTCAGCTACAGAAACCAACTGGAAGGTATCGATATGGAGTCTGATATAGATAATATCGGCGGGTCTCAATATTAATTCCTGTAAATTGCACCATAAATCAACAAATATAAAACTAACAGTTAAGAGCATTTTTCTAATGCTCTTGCTGTGTTTTTGCGTTTCATTAACAAGTCAGAATGATTCGGTAGGTATTTCTTCTACGCCTGTCTTAGAGACCCGGCCTGTTGATATCCGGGTTCCGGATAAGGACAAAATAGAAGAATACAAAAAAGATTCACGTTTCGATTATGCAAAAAACAAACAGCAAGGAGCACAAATATCTTTGTGGGATAAGTTGTGGTATGATATCAATGAGTTTATAGATAATGTATTTAGTGCAGTTGCATCTTCAGGGGCTTTGAGTTTTGTAGTCATCATGGTCTGTATTCTCTTGGTTTGCCTGCTGTTGATGAAACTCATAGGCGTTGATTACCGGACGGTTTTAGGTAAGAAAAAAATAGATACGCCCGCGATTGATATCTATACCGAAAATGTACACGAAATGAATTTCGATGTGCTTATCTCGAATGCTTTACAAAATAAAGATTATCGCTTGGCTATACGCTTTATATATCTCAAGAATTTAAAGCTACTTTCGGATAAGGAAATAATAACATGGAATGCCAATAAGACGAATTATAGTTACCAATATGAGATAAACAATAATAATCTTCGTACTAAATTTCTGGAAACAACACTTATTTTCGATTATGTATGGTATGGTGAATTTCCGGTAGAGGAAGCAGGGTTTTCTGAATTATCATCGTATTTGAACGATTTTAGCAGTATGATAGCCAATGAAAGATAAGAAATACATAATACTGATTGTGGTGATTATCTTGATGATAATTGGATTGTCTATAGCCAAGACAAATAAGCCTAAGCCATTGGATTGGTCTCCTACATTTATCAATGCTAAGACAGACCCGTTTGGTACGTATATTACATATCAGCTGTTGGAAGATATGTTTGATAAAGGTAAAATCCGCTCTACCCGCAGGCCTGTGTACAATAATCTGAAAAAAAATGTAGATGATTATTTTGGATATGACGAGTCGTATGTTTATAATGAAGATGAAACGACTTACGATGATCCGGATTCTGAAGAAGGCCGGGTATTAAGAGATTCTGTAACAGTACTCATCGAAGAAGGGGATACTTTATCGGCTGTTGATATGTATAATAAACATACAAAAGTGGGTTTATATGAATCAAGAAAGTATGTTGAGGCCTTAGCTGATTGGATCCAACAAACGAAAGAAGCGGAGAATACCGACCCGTCTGCGTGGTATCGAGATTTGGAAGCCTTGAATGATACGACGTCGTATATTTTTATAAACAGGACCTTTTCAGTCGATAAACTGGATTTAGAATATTTATTGGACTTTGTCGGATTAGGTAACAATGTATTTATCTCAGCGGAATCTTTTTCAAAAAATTTGTTGGATACGCTAAAAATCAAGGCAGATAGAATAAAACAGTCGTCAGATACTCTATTTTCACTGGTGGACTCACCCGGTAAGAAATATAGTTTTGGAAGTATTTATGCACAAATGAAGCTGACAACTGAGAAAGACAACCGTTTGGTGGTACGGGCTTTGGGCTTTAATACTAAATGGGACACCGTTTTTGTAGAAGTGAATTATGGTAAAGGGCATTTCTATTTACATACGCTACCATCAGCTTTTGCAAATGTCAATCAACTTCAGGTTGATAAATATGATTTTGCATTCCGTAGCTTGTCTTATTTGCCCAAAAACAGTAAAGTGGTTTGGGATGAATATCAGAAGCAAGGGCCGGTGGGAGAGGATAGCGAGTTCAGGGTTATCTTCGACAGCCTTCCATTGCGCATAGCGTTTTATATGGTACTTACAGGCCTCTTGTTGCTTGTGATATTCAGGGCAAAGCGTACTCAACGTGCTATTCCGGTAATAAATCCGCCGGTCAATTCATCTTTAGAGTTTCTGAGTACTATAAGTAATTTATATTATCGAAAGAAGGATTTTAAGGATATTGCTGACAAACGCCACGCCTATTTTCTCGATTTCATCAGGAAAAATTACTATTTGCCTACTGAAAATATCAATGATGAATTTGTCGATGTTCTCAGTTTAAAATCGGGACTTGAGGCAGAAAAGTTAAAAGACTTATTCACATTATATAAAGATATAACTACATTAGCATATATTTCAAATGATACTTTTTTGAAATATAATGGTTTATTGGAAGAGTTTTATAAGAAAGCCAAGAATAAAAATTAGCAAATTAGCAAATTAGTAAATTAGCAAATTAGCAAATGTGAAAATTTGAAAATGGCGCGAAGCGACAGTAACTTGTAACTAAGTTAGTTTTATCTATAGATACGATTTTTAATTTGAAAATTAGCGAATTTGAAGATTTGAAAATTTAAAAATGAGTGTGGAGTTTGTTACATTTTAGTTAAAAAGTTACGAGTAGACGAGATACGAGGTACAAGTTGTTGATTGTTGACTGATTACTGCTAACTGAAGTTTGTTACTTTTTAGTTAAATTCTGGTTTGTCATGCTGACGATAGGAAGCATCTCCTGTTTCTCGGAGATCGGGATCCTTCCCTGCGGTCAGGATGACAAAGAGGGTAGCCGCGCGAGCAAGGGCTAACGGCTAACAGCTAACAGCTACTGACTACTAACTACTGTTCCTCCTGTGGAAGTTTGTTACATTTTAGTTAAAATCAATACCCACAAGCAACTTTGCGCAAGTTGAAGCAAACTGACTGATTACCAGTATTTTAATCAAAAGGCAAACAGGTTGATGAAGCCGTAAAAGACCGGAAAATACCCCTTTCGGACAGGGTACAGTTACTAAACCGTTACCTGTATTTCCCCTGTTCCGGCTTGATAAACGATACCTGAACGTTGTATGTAAACCTTTGATTGGCATACGGTTGTTTATAGTGATCCTGGCTTTATACAGGTAAACCTACATAAAAATCTTCGATTTTTAGGCCAGTTGTATAAAAAACCAAGACCACCCTTATCTTTATAGGCTGAGAGGTATCAGCGTGTGATCCACAGATTGTAATTATTTACCGTGGTCTATGCCACAAAATTTATTATCCCATGAGAAAAGTATGTGGTCTTGATGTTCACAAAGATAGTGTCTTTGTGTGTATTTTGAGC